>JAEZEM010000113.1 GCA_023417745.1 Pseudomonadota bacterium | reverse complement strand
GAGTGTCCGGTTTCCGGCCTTCGGGCCATACGCGTCACCAGCGAAAACGAGTCGCGGTCCGGTCCTGGCCGCATGTTGGCCTGAAAAGGAGGTTTCCCATGGCAAAAGACCATCAAGCCGGGCTGACCCGGCGCGAGCTTATGAAGACCCTGAGCCTGGGCGGATTGGCTGCGGCCGGCCTTGGCGCGCTGCCGACGGTGGTTTCGGCGGCCGAGGAAAAGCCCGAAACCGGCGTTGCGGCCATGCCCCGGCGTACCCTGGGCAAGACCGGGCTTGAGGTCTCGATCTTAAACCTCGGCGGCATGTTCGACACGGTCAACAACCAGCTGCTCCTCAAGCAGGCCCTGGCCTGGGGCATCAACTTCTGGGACACGGCCGAGGCCTACGGCAACGGCCTGTCCGAGGAAGGTTTCGGTCGGTTTTTCGCCCGCAATCCCGAGGCGCGGGGCCAGATCGTCCTGACCACCAAGCTGACCCCCAAGGGCGGCAACTTCGATGAGCGCCTGGACGCCGCCCTGGCCCGGCTCAAGACCGACCATGTGGAGCTTTTCTATATCCACGGCATTGCGTCGCCGGGCGAGCTGGACGGCCAGCTCAAGGACTGGGCGGCCAAGGTCAAAAAGGCCGGCAAGATCAAGTTTTTCGGATTCAGCACCCACAACAACATGGAAGACTGCCTGCTCGGCGCGGCTGGTCTCGACTGGATCGACGCCTGCATGATTTCCTACAACTTCCGCCTCATGCATGAGGCCAAGATGCGGGAAGCGCTGGCCGCTTGCAAAAAGGCCGGCATCGGCGTGGTGGCCATGAAGACCCAGGGCGGCGGGCCGGTCAAATCCGACAGCCCGGCTGAACTCGACATGGCCGGCCGGTTCCTGGAGAAAGGCTTCACCGACAAGCAGGCCAAGCTTCGCGCGGTCTGGAACAATCCCGACATCGCCTCCATCTGCTCGCAAATGCCCAACCTCACCATCCTCGGGGCCAACGTGGCCGCCGCCCGGGACCGCACGGCCTTGGCGCGCGAAGATTTCGATTCCTTGCGCCGCTACGCCGAGGCCACCTGCGGCGACTACTGCGCCGGCTGTTCGTCCATCTGCGGCGCGGCCATGGGCGGCGCCGTGCCTGTGGCCGACGTCATGCGGGCCATGATGTATTACCGCGACTACGGCGAGCGGGAGATCGCCCGGGAGCTTTTCGCCAGCCTGCCCGAGAGCGTGCGCGCCGGGTTGGGGTCCATGGATTTCTCCCCGGCCGAGGCGGCCTGTCCGCGCGGCGTGGCCATTGCCGAGGTCGTGCGGGACGCGGCGACGCTGCTCGCCTAGAGGCGTTTCATGCGCGCGCCTTTGGATGCATCGCAGCCTGGTTGGCTGTTGTTCGTGGCCCTGGCCTGGCTGGTTCTGGCCTGCCCCGAGCTTGGCCGGGCCGATGCGGTCACTGACAGCGTGGTGGCCGTGGAATCGCGGTGCCGGGCCGTGGCGGACCGGATATTCGCCCTTAAGGAGCAGGGCGGCGCGGAATATCAAAGCAGCGCCCTGCTGCGCGAGACCCTGGCCGGGCTGGGATTCAAAGTGATCGGCGACCTGCCGGTCCCGGCCGACCTCGTACCGGGGGGCGTCTCCAAGACAGCGTTCAAGGCCGAGATGGTGGGCAACGCGCCCGGCCCCACCGTCGTCATCATGCTCGAATACGACGCCCTGGCCAACGGCCATTCCTGCGGCCACAACCTCATCTCCGGCAGCGGGCTTGTGGCCGCCGCCGCCCTGGCCCGGCTCATGCCCGGACTGCCGGGGCGGCTGGTGGTCATGGGCACGCCTGACGAGGAACGCGGATCGGCCGGCGGCGGCAAGGTGGCGCTCCTGGAAGGCGGCCATTTCAACGGCGCGGACGTGGTCCTTATCACTCATCCGGCCGACCGCTGGAGCCTGGACCAGCGCCTTCTGGCCATGAAACGGGCCACGTTCACCTTTCACGGCAAGGCCTCCCATGCCGCCGCCGCGCCGGAGAAGGGCATCAACGCCCTAAACGCCGTGGAGCTGACTTTTCACTGCGCCGACATGCTGCGCCAGCACGTGCCCCAGGACGTGCGGCTGCACGGCATCGTGACCAAGGGCGGCGACAAGGTGAACGTGGTGCCGGAACTGGCCCAGGCGGAATTCGCCGTGCGCGCCCTGGACACCGCCACCATGGACGAGGCCTACGCCCGCCTTGGCGACTGCGCCCGGGCCGGGGCGCTCGGCACCGGGGCGAGGCTGGAATTCGTCGCCCCGCGCGTGGCCCTGACCTCGCCGGTCGTCGTGCCGCCGCTTGTCGAGGCGACGCGGCGCGGGCTTTTGGCGGCCGGCGTCGAGGCCGGGCAGCTCAAGGATTGGACGGAATTCGTCTCCTCCGACCTGGGCCGGGTCGGGGACGCCTATCCCACGGTCAATGTGTGGTTTAGGATCGCGCCCGAGGGCACGGCCCTGCACTCGGACGCCATGCGGGAGGCGGCCGGCTCTCCCGAAGGCTGGCAGGCTGCGGCGACGGCCGGCACGGCCGTGGCCCTGACCGCCTACGAGCTGTTCACCCATCCCCAGGAAGTCGAGGCCGTCAAGCAGGCCTTCGTAGCGGCCCGGGCCAAGGCGGCCGGATCGCCGGTTCCCTAGTGTCGAGTTCCTTAAAAAATACGATAGTATTTTTTAAGAAAAACTAATGGTTTTAGTTCGTTGGCTGCAAAGTGCCATATGCGTTTTTCGCGGACGCGACACTCGCGGGCCTGACCGCAAGTCTCCGGCTGGGCGGCATGTCGTCGGCAGCTGTTGATTCCACGGCAGTACGTCGCCGCGATCGCTGTTTGGCGGCCGGATCGGTCACGCCGTTGCGTGCGGCATCTTCGTGGAAAGGGCGTATCGCGGGGGGGGCGTCAGCCTTCGATCACCACCACGGCGGCGGCGGTGTCGCGGCTGTGGCTGATGCTCACGTGCCAGGACGTCGCGCCCAGGGCCTCGGCCCTGGCCAGAGCCGGGCCGTGGAGCGTCAAGGCCGGGCGGCCGGCGGCGTCGGAGAGGATCTCCAGGGTATTGAAAGTCACGCCCTGGGCAAACCCCGTGCCCAGGGCCTTGGCGGCGGCTTCCTTGGCGGCGAACAGCCCGGCCGCGCGGGTGAGCGGGATCGGGGGCAGGGCGGCCCGTTCGGCCGGCGTCAGGATGCGGGCCAAAAACCGCTCCCTAAAGCGGGCCAGGGCGGCCTCGATGCGATCGAGTTCCACCACGTCGATGCCAAGCCCCCGGATCATGGGCGGCTAGTCGGGAAACCCGTCAATGATGGCGCACATGGTCGAGACGGCTTCCACCATGCCGGTCAGCACGGCCCGGGCCACGATGCTGTGGCCGATGGAATACTCGCTGACGCCCGGCGTGTCCTTGAAGGCATAAATATTGTCATAGTCCAGGCCGTGGCCGAGGTTGACGCCAA
>JAEZEM010000049.1 GCA_023417745.1 Pseudomonadota bacterium | reverse complement strand
TCGGCAGGCTGGCCGCGTCCAGGCCGATGGCGTCGAAAAGCGCCTGGGCCACGGCCGGGCCGGGGCCGTGGATGCCGACCTCGCCCATGCCCTTTATGCCCAGGGGGCCGGACGGTTCGTCGTCGGGCAGGGCCAGACAGGCGATGTCCGGCAGGTCCAGGCTGGTGGGGATGCAATAGGTGGCCAGATCGCCGGCCCGGATGCGGCCCTCGTCCAGGGCCAGGTCCTCGAAAAGGGCCATGCCCGCGCCCTGGGCCGCCGCGCCGGCCAGTTGTTGCTCCACCCCGGCCAGGGAGAAGACCTTGCCGCAGGCCACGGTCAGCAGACACTGGACCAGCCGGACCCGGCCCGTCAGCACGTCCGCTTCGACGCCGCACAGGCAGGCCCCGTAGGTGAAATAGCGGTGGGGGAAGCCGAGCTTGAATTCCCGGCCTGTGTCCGGCGGGTTGTCCACCACCGGCATGACAAACTGGTCAATGCAGATGCGGTCGTCGCGGATGAGAAACCCGGCCAGGACGGGCAGGGGCACGAACCGGCCGGTGGCCGGATCGGACACGCCGCCGGGCACAAGAACGAGCCGGCCCGGCGTGTCGCACAACAGCGCCAACGCAGCCCGGTTCCGCAGTTTTTCGGCCATGGTCCGGCAGGCCCGCAACAGGGCGTTGCCAAAGGTGTAGACGGTGCGGCTGGCCGAGGACGAGCCGGCCGGCGGACAGGCGGCGGTGTCGGGCTGAACGCAGGCCACGGTATCTTCGGGCTGGCCAAGGGCCTGGGCGGCCATGGCCACGAAGGCGGCGGCATTGCCCTGGCCCATGTCCGGCACGGAATTGTAGAGACGAAACGTGCCTTGCCGGGTCAGCTCCAGCTTGGCGGCGGCGTGGTCGGGCAGGCCCCGGCCGTAGCCCATGGCGTTTTGCACGGCGACCAGCCCCACCCCGCGCCGGGTAAACGCCGGGGCGGCCCGTTTCCAGGCCTCGCGCCCGGTCCACAGGGGATGGTCCAGGGCGGCTTGCAAGCAGGCGGCCACATCGGTTCCGGGCTCGGCGGCCACGCCCACGGCGTTTGTCTCGCCCGGGCGCAGGGCGTTTTGCAGCCGCAGGGACTCCGGCGCGCGGCCAAGCCGTCGGGCGAGCATGTCCATGGCCCGCTCCACGGCAAAGCTGGCCTGGACCACGCCAAATCCCCGAAACGCGCCGCCCACGGGATTGTTGGTGTAGGCGCAGGAGCCTTCGATGCGTACGTGGGGGATGCGGTAGGGGCCGCCGGCGTGCTCCATGCCCAGTTCCATGATCTCGCCGCTGAGGTGAGCATAGGGGCCGGCGTCGAAGCACAAGGCGCAGGAGATGGCTTCCAGCCTGCCGTCGGCCCGGGCTCCCAGGCGGATGTCCATGACGGCGGCATGGCGCTTGTAGCCGGCCAGGAAGGTCTCCTCCCGGCTCCAGATCATCTTGATCCATTTCCCGGGCAGGCGCAGGGCGGCCAGGGCCAGCAGGCATTGGACCGTGGCCCCGTCCTTGCCGCCAAAGCCGCCGCCGAGATAGGGCGCGCGGATGCGGATGCGCTGGGGGGCAAGCCCCAGGGCCTGGGCGATCTCGAAGCGGTCGCGAAACGGGGCCTGGGTGGAGACGACCATGTCCAGCCGGCCCGAGGGGGCCAGCCGGGCCAGGCCGTTTGGCGGCTCCAGGAACACGTGGTCCTGGCCGGGCGTTTCGAACCGGCCGGCGACCACCACGTCGCAGCCGGCCAGGGCAGAGGCGGCGTCGCCTTTTTCCATGAGCCCATGGGCCAGCAAATTGCCGCCCTCCCGGCCGGGATGCACCAGGGGCGCGGCCGGCGACAGGGCCGCTTCGGGGTCGAACACCGCCGGCAACGCCTCGAAGGCGACCTCGACGGCGGCCAGCCCGGCGGCCAGGGCATCTTTGCTTTCGGCCACCACCAGGGCCACGGGGTCGCCGCAATGGCGCACGCGCTCCCCGCACAGGACCGGCTGGTCCTTGTGCACGATGCCTTGGCGGTTGGTCCCGGGCACGTCGGCCTGGGTCAGCACGGCCACGACCCCGGGCACGGCCCGGGCGGCGGCCGTGTCCAGGCGGACGATGCGGCCGTGGGGGATGCCCGCCCGCCGCGCCCCGGCCAGCAAGCAGCCCGGCGGCGTCTCGTCGGCGGCGTAGCGCTCCCGGCCGCAGGCCTTGTCCAGGGCGTCGACGCGGGGCGCGCCCAGGCTTGGCGTCCTGTCCCGGTCAGCGTCCACGCGTCCCCCATTCCTGGCGGATGTGGGCCAGGATGGCCTTGGCCCGGTCGGTGTACAGTTTGATGGCCTCGAAATCCGGTTCCTCGACCAGCCGTTGCAGCATGAGCGCGTCGCCATCGGGAAACCACAAGGGCATAAAGGCTCCGAACACGTAGCCGCGCCGCCGCAGGGTCTGGGCCGCCCAAGGCGTCCCCGGGCAGGAGGCGTTCAGATAGACCTGGACCACGGCCAGCCCCAGACGGTTGGCCCGCTCCTCGATGGCGTCGGCGTGGGTGGGGAAATCCCGGCCCACGGCCGCGACCTGGACGCGTTCCACCTGGGCGAGGTCGAAAAGGCGCGAGGTGAGGACCGTCTCCCCGGAAGCGGGCTGGTCGCCCGGATCGAAACGGATGTCGCGGCCCAGGGAGAAGCCGGACAGGATGCCCTCCAGCACCGGGCGATAGATCTCGGGCAGATGAAGCGGCAAGGCTTTGTCCCGAGCCAGCCGAAACGTCATGACGCAGGAACCCCGGCCGGCTGTTCCTTCCTTGGCGTAGGTTCCGGCCGGCATCAGCGACAGTTCGAGGCCGCTAGGGGTGTAGCCTTGCTTGTCGCCGCTTTTCTGGGTGACGAGGTGGTGGCACACCGCCTCGCCGAAAAAGGCCTCGGCCCAGGGCATGGCGTAGGACAGCGCGTCGAGTTCCCGCAGCAGTTTGAAGGCCATGGAGGTCTGGCGATAGGCCGGATCGATCAGGAGCTGGCCCTGTTCGTAGACGGCCGGGTTGGGCGGCGAGCTGCGGTAATAGGCCCCGTGGCCGACGATCTCGCCGGTTTCGAGTCTGGCCACCAGGGTCAGCACGGCCTTTTGGCGGTTTAAGGCGATGAGTTTTTCCGGCACGAAGTAGTCGAGCACCGGATAGTGGGCGTCGTAGATGGTGTGGAACAGGCCGGCGACGCCGGGGGCGTCGGCAGGACGCATGGCCTTAATGGCGTAGGCCCCGCCGTGGGGGATGGGGGCCTTGGCGCGGACGACGCGGGCCAGGGCCGCCCGCTTGAGCGCCGCTTCGTCGCGGTGCCGGGCGACAAAGCGCAGCCAGTCGTCCAGGGAGCCTTGGCCCGCCAACTCGGAAGGCGCGGCAGGCAGTCCCAGGGCCTCGGCCAGGACAACGGCCAGGGCCGCGCCTGTTTCCGGCGGGAGGCCCTGGGCCGCCATAGGCACGTCCCGGGCCAGGGCGCTTCCGGTTTCAGCCGGACAGCCTGCTGTTTCCAAAAACGCCAAAAGCGTGTCGATATCGCATTCCATGCCTTCTCCTGGGCGGCCTTGGCCCTGGGCCGCCGTGCAGCGCCCGGGGCGCGAGGCCGGAATCTAGCCGACGCGGCAAGCATTGGCAAAGACGGCCTGCGGACCGTGGCGGGCCTTGGCCGCTACAGGGCGAGCCAGGTCTTTTTGAGCAACATGGCGTCGTGCTCCAGGGCCGGCGACTCGCAGATGACGCAGCCGCCCGCGCCGTGGTCCCTAAGCGCCGTCAGGCAGGCCGTGTAGTCGAAGTCGCTTTGGGCCAGCGGCAGATGGCGTTTTTCGCCCTTGGGGCCGTACTCGATGCCGCTTATATGGATATGCAACTCGCCCAACGCCGCCTCGCCCAGGACGTCGGCCAGTTGGCGCAGCACCCGGCTGAAATCGGCGCGGGTTGTCAGCGCCCCGTTGTCCCGGGCGTGGATGTGGGAAAAATCCAGGCACGGCTTGCAGGTCGGGATGTCGCGGCACAGGGCGGCCAACTCGGCCACGGTCCCGAACTGAGTGCCCTTGCCCGTGGTCTCCAGGCGGTAGGCCACGCCCGTATCCGGCAGGCGGCGGAGGTTGTCGGCGATGGTCTGGAACACCACCTCCGGCGGCTGGCCCAGGTAGTAGCCGGGGTGAAAGACCAGGTCGCGCCCGCCGACCAGGGCGAGGGCTTCGGCCCCCTGGCGGATGCGGGCCAGGGAGGCTTCCAGCTTGTCCGGCTCGGCGGCGTTGAGATTGATGAAATACGAGGCATGGGCGGTCAGGTGGAAGTCGTTATCCGTCTTGGCCTGCAGGATGGCCGCCTGGTTTTTGGCCGTGACGTTGACCGAGCGCACGAAGGGCAGTTCCATGGCGTCGAGGCCCAGACCCCGCAAGTGGGGGATGGCCGTGGCGTAGATGAATTTGCCTTTGCCGTCGCCCAGGGGCAGGCCGGAGATGCCGAAAACGAGGGTGTTCACTGTGGGATTCCGCGATAAAGGTGGTTTGGGGCGGCGCTTGACGCCGCCGGACGGGCCGGCTATCGCCCGGTGAGCAACGCTTCTCCCAGGAGGTCTTTTTTGTCTAGCGCCACTTCGGACCTTGCGGCACGGGTTGTCGGCGAAAGCCGCGCCCGCTAGTCG
>JAEZEM010000043.1 GCA_023417745.1 Pseudomonadota bacterium | reverse complement strand
AGCGGCAGCCCGAAGACGTCCAGCACCACTTGCGCCGAGGTCACCTGGCCGGGCAGGCCGATGACCGGCTTGCCGTAAAGGCTGGCCAGGATGGTCGGCTTGCCGGGGCTGATGGCCACGCCGTGGGCCAGGATCTTCGCGCCAAGGCTTCTGAGGGCCTCCAGGGTGAAATCCCGCGCGCCAACGGAACTGCCGCCCGAAAGCAGGGTCAGGTCGTGGCCCTCGACAGCGGTTTGCAGCGCGTCCCGGATGGAATCCAGGTCGTCGGGCACCAGCGGAAACGTCGTGGGCGCGGCTCCGGCCTGGGCCAGCATGGCGGCCAGGGCATGGCTGTTGACGTCGCGGATCTGGCCCGGTTTCGGCGTGGCTTCGGCCGACACCAGCTCGTCGCCGGTGGAGAGCAGGGCCACCGAGGGGATCTTCCCTACGGGCACGTCGACCACGCCCAGGGCGGCCAAAAGCCCGATCTCCTGGGGGCGCAGGCACGTGCCGGCGCAAAGAGCCCTCTCGCCGCGCCGGGTGTCCTCGCCGGCCAGCATCACGTTGTCGCCCGGAGCCACGGGCCGGCGAATCTCAATGGCCCCGGCCCCCAGGTCCTCGGCGTATTCCACCATGACCACGGCGTCGGCTCCGGCCGGCAGAAACGCGCCGGTGACGATGCGGGCGCAGTGCCCAGTCGGCAAGGCCGCCTCAGGGATGACGCCGATGGGGACGTCCATGGCCAAATCGAGATAGCCGGGGTTCGCGTCATTGACCCCGAAGACCTCGGCCGCCCGCACGGCGTAGCCGTCCATGGAGGCCCGGCTGGCCAGAGGCAGGTCCTCGCCGGAGACGACGTCAACGGCCAGAAACCGGCGGCAGGCCGCGCCCAGGGGCACGGTTTCGACGCCCAGAGAGGCAAAAGAGCGGAGCAGGTCCCGAAACTCGGCCGTGGACACGGCCCGGAAAAAACCGTCGCGCATGGGATAACGTCCTTTCGTCTGTCAGGCCTCAAGCAGGTTGCGGGCCATGGCGGCGGCCCCGTAAAGGCCCACGTCCTCGTCGCGCACCAGCCGCACGGCCACGGCGCGAAGAAAATCGCCGTAAGTGGGCGAAGCGTAAAACTCCCGAGCGAATTCGGGATGCCGCACCAGCAGGGGGTTTTTGGCGGCCACGCCGCCGCTTAAGTAGACGCCGCCGGCAGCCACCACGGTCAGGGCGTAGTCGCGCACGGCCCGGCCGTAGAAACGGGCGAACCAGGCCGCCGTCGGGCTGTCCGGGGCGAGCAGCCGGCCGACCTCGCCCGGGGAAAGGTCGTCGCCGGTCAGGAAACAGTGCAGATGGGCCAGCCCGGCCCCGGTCACCACGGTGTCGCGGCGGGCGTAGGCTTCGCCGGTGGCTTCGAAAAGATAGGCGGCAAAGGCCGTCTCCTCGGGGCAGATAAAGGGCATGGCCGTCTGGCCGGCCTCGGAAGCCAGGGCCAGCACCCCGCCGCCGGGCAGCGGGGCCAGACAGGCATGGCCAAGGCCGGTGCCGGCCCCGACCACGGCCTGGACCTTGGCCGGGTCCGGCTCGCCAGGCAACACCACCTCGGCCGTGTCCTTAAGCAGCCGACAGCCCTGGGCCTGGGCCAGGAAATCGTTGACGCAGGCGCTTTTTTTCAGGCCGCAGCCGACCTCAAGGGCGTCGAGGTCCAGCTCCCAGGCGATGTTGGCGAACCGTACCCGGCGTCCGACCACCGCCCCGGGCACGGCAAAAACGGCCGAGGCCGCCTGGGACGGGGCAAGGTCGAACCCGGCTGCCGGCAGGGCGGCCAGGAGTTCGTCAAAAGAGGCGGCCGCCTGGGTGGACAGGCGGACCTGGCAGGACAGGGTCAGTCCGCCGTCCGGGGCCAGGAGGAAATGCCCGAAACGGCTGGAGGTGCCGCCGATGTCGGCGGCCAGCAGATGCCGGACGGCAGGGGCGGCGGCGTCGGCCATGTCGGTCTCCTTGCAAGCGTAGGGCGTTTGCGGCAGGAAAAAGCCCGCGCCGACGGCAGTGTAGCCGGGGCGCGCAAGGAAACGCAAGCATGGCCGACATCGCAAGCGCCGCCCTGGCCGGAGCGGCCATGGGGCTTTCCGCCGGGTTCGCCCCAGGGCCTCTGCTGTCCCTGGTGCTGTCCCAGACCCTGGCCCACGGCCCCGGCGAGGGCGTCAAGGTGGCCCTGGCCCCGATCCTGACCGACACGCCCATCATCCTGGCCGCCTGGCTGCTGCTGTCGCGTCTGGAAGGCTCGCCGGCGGTGCTGGGCCTCGTCGCCCTGGCCGGGGCGGCGCTGCTTTGCCGCTACGCCTACGACTGCTTCCAGGCCCCGCCCCCGGACGCCGGCGATCCGGCCAAGGCCCCGCGCTCGGTGCTGCGCGGCGTGGCCGCCAATTTTTCCAATCCCCACCCCTACCTTTTCTGGGCCACCGTGGGCGTACCCTACCTCCTGGAAGCGGCCCGGTCCGGCCCGGCCGCGCCCATCGCCTATCTGGCCGCCTTCTACGTCTGCATCGTCGGGGCCAAGGCGGCGGCGGCCGGGCTGGCCGGACGCTTCCGGCGGTTTTTGTCCAGCCGGGCCTACCGGCTGCTCATGGCCGGCCTGGGGGGTTCGCTGCTCTATTTCGCCTGGGGATTTATCCTGCAGGGGCTCTCGCTGCTGGGCCTGGCCGGTTGAGTGGGCGGCCGAGGCGTTGTCCTTTGGGGCAATCGTCCGTATCATGGCCCGTCCCTGATCTTCGCCCATAAAGGAGCCTCCATGGCCGCGCCCTTCACCATTGGCCTTATCCAGATGGCCCCGGCCACGACCGTGGCCGCTTCCCTCGAAAAAGCCGCCGAGCGCATCGAAGCGGCGGCCAAGGCCGGCGCGCAGGTGATCTGCCTGCCCGAACTCTTTGCCACGCCGTATTTTTGCCGCAACCAGGACCACGACGCCTTCGATCTGGCCGAACCCATCCCCGGCCCCACTACCAGCGCCATGGCCGAGGCGGCCAAGGCCCATAACGTGGTCGTGGTGGCCCCGCTCTACGAACGGCGCGGCCCGGGCTGCTACCAGAACTCCCTGGCCGTCCTCGGCCCGGACGGCGGCCACCTCGGCGTCTACCGCAAAATGCACATCCCCCACGACCCGGGCTTCGAAGAGAAGTTCTACTTCGCCCCCGGCGACCTGGGCTTTAAAACCTTCGCCACCCCGTTTGGCCCCATCGGCACACTGATTTGCTGGGACCAATGGTTCCCCGAGGCGGCCCGGGCCACGGCGCTTCTCGGCGCGTCAGTCATCTTCTACCCCACGGCCATCGGCTGGCATCCGTCGGAAAAGGCCGAATACGGCGAGAGCCAGCGCGATGCCTGGATCACCATCCAGCGCAGCCACGCCATCGCCAACGGGCTGTACGTGGCCGCCGTCAACCGGGTCGGCGTCGAAGGCTCGGGCGAAGGCTACAGCGAAACCCTGGAATTCTGGGGCTCGTCCTTCGTGGCCGACCCCTCGGGCCGGATCGTCGCCCAGGCCGGCATCGTCACCGAAGACATCCTGCTGGCCGAAATCGACCCCAAGACCATCGAAACCACCCGCCGCCACTGGCCGTTTCTGCGCGACCGCCGCATCGACGCCTACGGCGGCCTGGGCACGTTGTACGGCGAGCAGCAGTAGAAGAGGCTAGGAGAAGATCGGGGCTCCGCCCCGAGC
>JAEZEM010000042.1 GCA_023417745.1 Pseudomonadota bacterium | reverse complement strand
CCCGAGGAACGGGCCTGGCTCGACCGTTTCGTCGCCGCCGGCTACGTCGACACCTTCCGCCTGTTCACGTCCGAGGGCGGGCACTATTCCTGGTGGGACTACCGGTTCAAGGCCCGGGACCGCAACGTGGGCTGGCGCATCGACTATTTCTTCGTGTCCGAGGAGCTGCGGCCCAAGGTCAAACGGGCCTGGATCGACGCGACCGTCCTGGGTTCCGACCACTGTCCCGTGGGGCTGGAGCTCGATTGCCGGTAGCTTTTGGCGAGTCGGCTGTCAGCCGGGAACCTGAAGTTCCGGCCTCTCAACGGGGAAGAGGGCAGGGCGGCGGCCGAGCGAGTGACAGCCATGGACGACGGCGAGGATAAGAAAATTTGCTGGTGCTTCGGCTACACGGTGGCCGACATCGAGGCTGATTTGACCCGCAACGCCGGCCGTTCTACCCTCATGGAAGGCATTGCCGCCGCCAAGACGGCCGGCGGCTGTCGTTGCGCGGTAACGAGTCCCAGCAGGCGCTGATGCCTGCCGGAAGTCCGCCAGGTGGCGGACGCCTGGAAAACTCGTCATGGCCGGCTATTCGACTGCTCCTTCGGCAAAACGAAGACCCCCTGACCCTGATTTTCCATATGGGGGGTCCGGGGGCCTCAGGCCCCCGGCCGCCGGAGGCTCTTTCTCTGCAAATTCACCTCAAATATCAAAAATATCGCCGGGCTTGGCGTAGCAAAAAAGCGTCGTGCCGGGGCGCGTCAGGCGGGGGGCGAAGGCGTCGAGGTAGTGGACATGGCCGCCGAGGTGCATGGGGACGAAGACCCGAGGGCGCACCCGGTCAAGCAGTTCCGGCGCGCCGCAGAGGCTTTCCGGCAGCCTGGGGTCGGTGTTGGAAAAGGCCACGTCCAGGCGCTTGCCTTCCAGACGCCCCAGTTGCCGCCGCCAGGTCATGCCTACGGCCCGGTTGGCGGCGGGCGTATTGCCCGGCCAGTCCCACAGGGCCATGTCGCCGCCGTAATAGACCGTCAGTCCGTCCATTTCGAGCAGATAGGCCAGCCCCAGGTCGTTGCTTTCCAGGGCGGTGACGGCCAGGCCGTCCAGGTCCACCCGGTCCTCGGGTTCCATGGTGATCCGGCCTGGGGGCAGGGCGTCGCCGTAGAGATCGGCCACGTCGTCGGACACCACAAACTGCCGGGCGGCCGCGCCGCTGGTTGCGGCGACGATCAGGGGATCGAAGTGGTCGTCATGGCTGTGAGAGGCAAACACGGTCAGCTGCCGGCCAGCCAAGTGCGAAGCGCAAACCCGGGCCGCCGCCTCGGGCAGATAGGCCGGGGCGGGGTAATCGAACAGCAGCGTTCGTTCCCCCGCCTCCAGCACGAAGCAATTGTGGTGGATGTAGACGATGCGCGCCATGTTTGTTGCTAGGCGATGTCCCATTGCGGACCGGTCGGCGTGTCCATGACCGTGACGCCAAGGCCGGCCAGCTCGTCGCGGATGGCGTCGGAGCGGGCGAAGTCCTTGGCCTTGCGCGCGTCCTGGCGCTCGGCCACCAGGCCGTCCACCCGGGCGGCGTCGATGCCCAGGCGCGTCAGGCGACAGGCCTTGAGGTCGGCCAGGAAGGCCTCCGGGGCCGTGCCGAACACGCCGAGCACCTCGGCCCAGACGCCGAAATCGGCCAGGATGCGGCCCAGGACCTCGGCCGTCTCGCGGCTTTTGGCCAGGGTCTTGTCTTCCATGAGCCGGCCGGCCAGGCGCACCAGGCCGAACACGTGGCCCATGGCCTGGGCGGTGTTGAGGTCGTCGTCCATGGCGGCGGTGAAGCCTTCCTCGTGGCGCGAAAGTTCTTCCGCCACATCGGCCGGCAGCTTGGTTTCGCTCCACTTGGCGCGGGTGAGCGCCTGCTCCATTTGCGCCTTGGCGGCGTAGATGCGCTTGATGCCTTTTTCCGCCTCGTCCAGGCCTTGGTCGGAGTAGTCGAGCGGGCTTCTGTACTGCGAGGAAAGAAGGAAAAAGCGCAGCACTTCCGGCAGGTAGCGGGCATAGATGTCGCGGATGGTGATGAAGTTGCCCAGGGACTTGGACATCTTCTCGGTGTTGATGCGCACGAAGCCGTTGTGCACCCAGTAGCGGCAAAATTCCCCGCCGATGGCCGCCTCGCTCTGGGCGATCTCGTTTTCGTGGTGGGGAAAGATGAGATCCTGGCCGCCGCCGTGGATGTCGATGGGCATGCCCAGGAGTTTTTCGCTCATGGCCGAGCATTCCAGGTGCCAGCCGGGACGGCCCGGGCCAAAGGGGCTTTCCCAGACCGGCTCGCCGGGCTTGGAAGCCTTCCACAAGGCGAAATCCAGCGGATCTTCCTTTTCCTCGCCCGGGGCCACCCGCGCCCCGGAACGCATGTCTTCCACGTCGCGGCCGGAGAGCTTGCCGTAGCCGGCAAAGGAGCGCACCCGGAAATACACGTCGCCCGACGGCGTGCGGTAGGCGTGGCCGCTGTCGATAAGGCGCTGGGCCAGGGAAGCCATCTCGCCGATGTATTCCGTGGCCTTGGGCTCAGCGTTGGGCCGCAGTATCCCGAGCTTGTCCATGTCTTGATAGAAGGTCGCGATATACCGCTCGGCGATCTCCTGGGAGGTCGCCCCCTCGGCGTTGGCCTTCTTGATGATCTTGTCGTCAACGTCGGTGAAGTTGCGCACGAACGTCACGTCAAAGCCGATATGGCGCAGATAGCGCACAAGCACGTCGAAAACCACCGACGAGCGGGCGTGGCCGATGTGGCACAGGTCGTAAGCGGTGATCCCGCACACGTACATGGCCACCTTCCCCGGCAGGCGGGAAACGAACGGCTCCTTGGTCCGGGTCATGGTATTATACAGCTGCATCCTCGCGTCCCGTCGAAAAGTTCCCACCCTTTGCAAAGCCAAGGGCCAAAGTCAACCAGGGGGAGGAAACCCCTTTTTGAAAAAAGGGGTTTCCTCCCCCAGGTTCTCCTCCCCAGGGGGCAAGCACATGCGGCAGTGTTGGTGCGGGATGGGCGGGTTGGAGCCGTTTGGGGGCGAGTACATGCTGTGTCCGGGCTGCGGCACGTTGGTGTCGCGGGTCGAGGACGGCGAGCGCTACGGCCGGGACTACTGGTACGACCATCAGGTGGCCGACCTGGGCCAGCCGTCCATCGAGGTCCGGGCCCGGCGCGACCTGCCCGAGCGCTGCCTGGGCTGGCTCAAATTTCTGCTTTCGGCCTGCCTGCCGCCGGGCGAGACGTTGGAGCTGGGCTGCGCCCACGGCGGCTTCACGGCGCTTTTGGCCCGGGCCGGGTTTCGGGCCAGGGGGCTGGAACTGGACGGCTCGGTGGCCCGGTTGGCCGAGGAGACCTTCGGCATAGACGTCCTGGCCGGGCCGCTGGAGGAGCAGGCCATTGCTCCGGGGAGCCTTTCCGCCGTGGTCCTCATGGACGTGCTGGAGCATCTGCCCGATCCGGTGGGGTTGTTGCGGCGGGTGGCCGAGCTGCTCGCCCCGGGCGGGGTGGTGCTGGTGCAGACGCCATGCTTGCCGGCCGGAGCCAGTCATGAGCGGCTTACGGCCGAGGGCGATCCCTTCACACGCATGTTGCTGCCGGCCGAGCATCTGTACCTTTTCAGCGAATCCGCGGCCCGGGCGCTTTTTACGGCCGCCGGGTTGCCGCACCTGCGCTTGGGCACGGCGCTTTTCCCCTACGACATGCTGTTTCTGGCCGGCAAGGAAGCCCTGGCCGACCACGACGACGCGGCCATTGAAATGGCGCTTTGCGCCAGGCCGGACGGCCGGCTGACCCTGGCCATGCTTGATCTGGCCCGTCGGGCCGAGGCGGCCGAGGCCGAGGCGGATCGGCTGTGCGGCGGCGAGGCTCCGGTCATCGGCGGCCTGGAAGGCGTGGTGCGCGAGATGGCCTCGGGCTGGGTGTCCGAGGGGAGATTGCCCCAGCTCGTCAACAAGGCGCTGTTGCGGGTCGGTCGCGTGGCCTGGTTCTGGAACAAGGCCGTCAAGTACGTGCTCAAGGAGCGCGGCCGCCAGGCCGTCCCGGTCGCCAAGGCCACGGACAAGGCGCTCGTGCTGGTCGATCTTACCCCGGTGCTGCCCGGGGGCGACAACGGCGGGGCCAAGCTCATGACCATCCTGCTGCTGCATGCCCTGCGCGACCTGCGGCCGGACTGGCGTTTCGTCTGCCTGGTCTCTGACGCCGCCCATGAGGAGCTGGCCCACCTCGACGCGCCAAACGTCGAGCGGGTCCGGGCCTCGACCCTGGGGCGGCTGCGCGGCCTGTCCCACTGGCGCGGCCAGCCGGCTGACCTCTATTTCTGCCCCTTTACCATGCCCTATTTCCACCATCCCGACGTGCCGGCCGTGTCCGTGGTCTACGACCTGCAGTACGCCGCCTATCCGCAGTTTTTTTCTCCCGACGACGAGGCCGGCCGGGAGCGCACGTTTTTGACCGCCGCCCGGCTGGCCGAGCGGCTGGTGTGCATCTCGGAATTCACCCGCCAGTCCGTGCTGGCCCAGGGCAACGTGCCGCCCGGGCGTACGGCCACGGTGCACATTTCCCTGCCACGTCGGCTGACGCGCGCCGCCCCCGAGGCTGCGGCGGTCGCCCGGGCGCGCCTGGGGCTGGGCGAGGCGCGGTATTTCCTCTATCCGGCCAATTACTGGCCGCATAAGAATCACCGCATGTTGCTGACCGCTTTCGGGATGTTGACGGCCGGCCGGACCGACGACGTGCGGCTGGTGCTGACCGGAGCCGACACCGGGCTTCGGGCCGAACTCGGCCAGGCGGCGGCGCGCCTGGGCCTTGGCGAGCGGGTCGTCTTTGCCGGCTACGTGTCCGACGAGGAGCTTGCGGCGCTTATGACCGGCGCGGCGGCCTTGGTTTTCCCGTCGCTCTTCGAGGGCTTCGGGATGCCGCTGGTCGAGGCCATGGCCGTGGGCCCGCCTGTTGTCTGCTCGGACGCCACCAGTCTGCCCGAGGTCGGCGGCGAGGCGGCGCTCTATTTCGATCCCAAGCGACCCGACACCATGGCCGCCGCCATGGGGCGGCTCCTGGACGAACCCGGGCTGGCCGAGGGGCTCGTGGCCAAGGGCCGGGACCGGCTGGCCGCTTTTGGCGGCCCCGAGGACATGGCCCGAAAGTATCTGGATGTTTTCGAGGATGTGCTGGCCCGGCCGGTGTCCCAGAGCACGGCCGTGCGCGGGCTGTGGGCCGACGGCTGGTGCGGAACGCGCCTTTTCGCGGCCTATGGCCCGGCGGCCCATCGCCAGTGGCTGCGGGCGACGTTTGTCTTGCCGGCCCAGGCCCCGGCGGCCCGGGTGACGGTGACGGCCTTGCTGGGCGGCCGGGCGGCGGGCAAGGCGCAAACGCTCAAACGCGGCGGCCGGGCGAGCTTTTCCCTCGATCTGCCGCCGGCCGGCGGCTGCGTGGAATTCCTGTTTAACGGCGCGCGCCGTGGCGAAGGCCAGGGGCCGGGCGCGGATCGCCGGAGGCTGTCGGCGCGTTGCGAGGAGCTGCGCCTGACCGACGGCGGGCGCGACGTGGACCTGCGCTACGCCGGAGGTGATCATGGCCAAGCTTAGCGTCGCCGCCGTCACCCCGTCCTACAACCAGGGGCAATTCATTGGCCGCACCATCGACAGCGTGCTGTCCCAGGGCGTGGCCGACCTCGAATACGTGGTCATGGACGGCGGCAGCACCGACGAGACCGTGGCCGTGCTCCAAAGCTACGGCGACCGTTTGACCTTCCGGTCGGAGCGCGACAAGGGCCAGCCCGACGCCGTCAACAAGGGCATTGCCGCCACCAGCGGCGAGGTCATCGCCTGGCTCAATTCCGACGATATTTATAGGCCCGGCGCGCTTCAAGCAGTGCTTGAGGTATTTGAAGAACATCCTGAAGTGGATGTGGTTTACGGCGACGGCGACCATATCGACGTCAACGACGCCTTTATCGAGGCCTACCCGACGGAGCCCTTTGCCCTGGAACGCCTCAAGGAGCGCTGCTTCATCTGCCAGCCGGCCGCCTTCGTGCGCCGCCGGGCCGTGGAGCGCTTCGGGGCGCTGGATCTGCGCTGGCAGTATACCCTGGACTACGAATTCTGGCTGCGCCTGGCCAAGGGCGGGGCGGTCTTTCTTTACCTGCCGCGCAAGCTGGCCGGTTCGCGGTTTTACCCCCAGACCAAGACCTCCGGGGCGCGGCTGAAAGTGCACGCCGAAATAAACGACATGCTGCGCCACACCTTCGGCACGACCCCGGACCGGTGGCTGTGCAACTACGCCCATGTGCTGGTGGAAGAAAAATGGGGGCTTAAGGGCAGCCGGCTGTTTGCTCCGGCCGTGGCCCTGGCCTCGCTTGGGGCGTCCTGGCGCTGGAACCGTTCGATCTCGCCAGGCTTGCAGCGCACCGTCGCCTCCTGGCTGACCCGGGGCCTTATCCGCCCCGGAGGCGGCCCGACATGAGGATCGGCTTCGACGTCTCCCAGACCGGCTCGGGCAAGGCTGGCTGCGGCTATTTCGCCGCCGGGTTGCTCTCCGCCCTGGCCGGGGCGGATACGGCCAACGATTACGTCCTGTATCCGGCCTGGGGTGATTTTTTTCGCGAGCCGCGCCCCGGGGCCTGCCTGCGCCCGCAGGGCGGCCGATTTCGCCAGGGACCGACCTTTGGCCGTTTCTGGGATCAGAAGCGCTTTTTCCGCCAGCCGCCGGCTGATTTCGAGGCCCGGCTGGGCCGACCGGACATTGTCCACGCCAATAATTTTTTCTGCCCCACGGGACTATCCCGGGCGCGGCTGGTCTACACGCTGTACGACCTGTCGTTTCTCGTCGAGCCGGCCTGGACCACCGAGGGCAACCGCACCGGCTGCTTCGACGGCGTTTTCGGTGCGGCGACCCGGGCGGATTTCGTCGTCTCCATCTCGGACTATTCTCTCAAGCACTTCTTGAAGGTTTTTCCGAGCTATCCCCGGGAACGCACGGTGGTGGCCCCGCTGGCCAGCCGCTTTGGCCCCTCCAGCCATCAGGCCCGGCCGGCCGCCCTGGCCGATTTCGCGCCCGGTTCCTTTTGGCTGTGCGTGGGCACCATCGAACCGCGTAAGAACCATGAGCGGCTTTTCGCCGCCTACGCCGCCTGGCGTCGCGAGACCGGCGGGACCATGCCGCTGGTCCTGGCCGGCGGCAAGGGCTGGCTCATGGACGATCTGGCCTGCACCGCGGCCGAGCTTGGCATTACCGAGCATCTCGTCTTTACGGGCTACGTGTCCGACGCCGAACTGGCCTGGCTCTACGCCTCGTGCCACGCCTTTCTTTATCCGTCGCTGTTCGAGGGTTTCGGCCTGCCGGTGTTGGAGGCCATGAGCCTTGGCGCGGCGGTCATCTGCTCCGACGCCACCTCCCTGCCGGAAGTGGCCGGGGACGCGGCCGTGCTGGTTGATCCCCTGGACGTGGCCGGACTGGCCCGGGCCATGGCCGCCTTGACCGACGATGCGGCAAGGGCGGCGGCGCTGCGCGAAAAGTCCCTGGCCCGATCCGGGCTTTTTGCCTGGGACACCACCGCCCGCATTATTCTTGACGCCTACGCGCGCGTCGTCTCCCTGCCGCCGGCCTGGGGCTAAATCCGCTTCGTTTTTGGCCGGCCGGTCCTCGGCATACGTCCTCTCTCGCCCCGGCTGTCCTTGGCCTGCTTCAGGCACTGAGGCGAGCTGTCGCGGCGAACCCGGCAAAGACAAGCATACGGTCTTTCCGACCAGTTTTTGACCTTTCCAGGCCCGCCAGACGACGTGAAAACGCCCCGCCCTCATCGCAGCCGGACTGCGGGAAGAGCGGGGCGTTTGGCCTTGCCCGGCGGCGCGCGGCGGCGGCGCGGGCTATTCGAACAGCTTCTTGATTTCGGGATCGGCCGGGTAGGCCTCGTCGAGGTTGACCACCTCGGCCTTGAAGTTCTCGTTCGGCTTCCAGACGAAATCCGCGCCGCTAGGCAGTTGGTAAAGATCCAGGCGGTTGATGGTCTTGCCCCGGGTGTAGGCTCGGGCGAAAAGCGTCTTGCCGCCGGGGCCGGGCCGGCCGGCCGTGCCGGCGTTGAGGCCGCTGCCGAGCAGCACGTCCAGGACGCCCGGATGGGCGGCCAGGAAGGCTTCCTCGTCGATCATGCCGATGCCGCTGACGCCGATGACCAGCGATACCGACGGCCGCAATTTCTTGGCCGCCTCGGCCACGGCCTCGCCTACGGCCGGAGGCGTGGGTTTGGTCAGATCGGCCGGGGTCGGGAAAAAGACGATGCCCACCTTGACCCCGCCCTTGTCGAGGACGGCGGTGGCCGGCTTGTCGCCAAGGACCGTGAAGCCGGTCGGGAGGGGCGCGTCGGCGCTTTTGAGATACTCGGCTTCGCTGGGCAGGATGGCTCCGGCGTCGTAGCCGAGGCGGCTCATGGCCTGGCTGATGGCCGGCAGGCGGCGCGGCTCGGGCTTTTTCTCCGGGCCGTCGGACAGGATTTCAAAAGGTGCGGCAATGACCAGGGTATGGTCCTTGCCGGAGGCTTGGGAGCGCAGGGATTCGATGAAGGCGGCCCTCCGGGCCAGCCCGCCGACGAGCTTGCCGCCTCAGGATGGGCAGGGCTCGTAGTTGCCGTAGGTGTTGCCGGAAAGGACGATGGTGAGCGCCGGTTCCTCGGCCCGGGCCGGCCGGCCGGTCAGGACCGTCAGGGCCAGAAACAGCGTCGCGGCCAGCAAGCGGCGAAAAGCGGTGTGCACAGTAAGCCTCGAAAGGTTGGAAGCCGCCGCCCGGGGAGGCGGCGGCCGCGATTACTTGAGGATGGCCTCGACGGCCGGATTTTGCGGGAAATTCTCGTCCAGGGGATCAACCTTGGCCGTGAAGTTCTCGCCGATCTTCCAGGCGAATCCCGGCGCGCCCGGCAGGGCGGCCAGCTCAAGGCGATTTATGGTCTTGCCCTTGATGTAGGCTCGGGTCCACAGGGTGCGGCCGTCCTTGGAGGTGCGGGAGGCAAAGCCCGAACCGCCGCCGCTGCCCAAGAGCACGTCCACCGCGCCGGACTTGGCGTTGATGAAAGCCTCTTCGTCCAGGGCTCCCCAGGGGCTTATGCCCACCACCAGGGCGACCTTGCCGCGCAGTTCGCCGGCCGCCTTGGCCGTGGCGTCCATGAGCTTGTCGGGCACGGCGGCGCTGATGTCCTTGGGCATGGGGAAAAAGACCAGTCCGACCTGTTTGCCGCCGACGTTGACGATGGCCGTGGTAGGCGCGTCGCCAAGGAGCGTGGCCCCCTTGGGCAGGGCGGCCTTGTTGGCGGACAGGATGGCCGCTTCCTGGGGCGTGACGACCAGGGCGTCGTAGCCAAGCTTTTCGTGAGCCTTGGCCACGACCGGGAGCTTGGCCGGCTCGGGCGGGGCGGCCGAGACCTCGGGGGCGAATTCCCAGGGGCCGGCCACGGTCAGGGTTTTGCCGGAAGCCCGGGCCATGTCGATGGCGCTGGCCCGCCGGGCCAGTCCGCCGAGCTTTTGCGGGCCGCAGGTAGGGCAGGGGTCGAAGTAGCCGTAGGTATTGCCGGCGAAGAGAATGGTCAGGGCCGGCTCGGCGGCCAACGCCGCCGCCGTGGTCGCGACCGTTACAGCCAGGACCAACAGCAAGGTTGTCAGAGTGCGCATGGGTTCTACTTGTTGAGATATTCCTTGAGTTCCTTGCCGGGGCGGAAGAAGGGGAGCTTCTTGGGCGCCACGGTGACCACGTCGCCGGACTTGGGGTTGCGGCCGGTGTAGCCCTTGTAGCCCTTGATCTTGAAGCTGCCGAATCCCCGGATTTCCACGCGGTCTTCGTTTATAAGCGCCTGTTTGACGGAATCGACAAAGGCGTTGACGATGTCGGCGGCTTCGTCGATGTGCAGGTCCTTGGTCTCGGCCAGGGTCTTGATGAGTTCGCTTTTGTTCATCGCGTGGTCCTCGCGCTGTTGACGGTTGGCCGGACGCCGCCCAAACTGGCGGAGTGCAATCGTCCATCTATTTCATACCATTGCCGAAAACAACGGTCCCCCGTCAAGTCCTACTTGCGAATCGTTGGAATTTTTCCAAGCACCGGCCCGCCGAGCAGTTCGTCGCGACGCTGCTGGCGCACCCGGTGCAGCCGCACCGCGCCGCTGACGATGTCCAGGGCGGCGGGGCTTTTGGGGGCATGGCGCAGCAGAGGAATCTGGCGTCGCACGGCGTCGGGCAGGGCCTGATCGTGGCGCACGCCGCCGATGAGCTGGGGTTCGAAGCCCAGGAAATGGCTGCAGGCCGCCGATAGCCGGGCGAAGGTGGCCTGGGTGTCCGAGACCCGGTCCACCTGGTTGACCAGCACGTGGAAGTCCGAAATGCCGTATTGGGTGTGGAGCACCTTGATGACGGCGTAGGAGTCGGTCAGCGAGGTGGGTTCCGGGGTGACGACCAGCACCCGCATCTGGCTCATGGCCGCCACGGACAACACCGTGGGCGAGATGCCGGCCCCGAGATCAAGCATGAGGTAGTCGTAGCCGCCAAACACGCCGTTGAGTTTTTGGAAGAGCACCTCGCGCATGTCGTCGTCCATCTCCAGCAGCTCGGGCACGCCGCTGGCCGCCGGCAGGAAGTCGAAGCCGCCGGGCTCAACGGGCAGCATGACCTCGGCGGCGGTCACTTCCGGGCGAAACAGGTCCTGGAGATTTTTTTCCGGCGACAGGCCGAGCAGCACGTCGACATTGGCCAGGCCCACGTCGAAGTCCATGAGCAGCACGCGGTGGCCGGCCCGGAACAGCGCATAGCTCAGGTTCAGCGCCAGGTTGGATTTCCCGACCCCGCCCTTGCCGCTTAAGATGGCCACCGACAACGTGGCGTTGGGATTTGAGGCTTCGGGCATACGCCGTATCATCCTTTGGTCGTGCCGGTGAAAAGAAAGCGCTTTTCATCGGCCCGCACCAGGGTTTTTTCAGGGGTTCCGGTCAGGTCGGCGATGGGGGCGCAGTGGACGCGGTCCTTGCCCTCGGCCTTGGCCACATAGAGGGCCTCGTCGGCCATGGCGTAGAGCTTTTCCCAACTGATGGCCACCTTGCCCTTGGTGCAGGCGATGCCGGCCGAGAGGGTCACGCAAAGAGGCGTGTCCACGCCGTCGCAGACCACCCGAAGCGTGCGGGCCGATTCAATGAGGCGCTCGACGATGCCTTCGGCCCGGACCATGCCGACGCCGGGCAGGATCAGGGCGAATTCCTCGCCGCCGACCCGGGCGGCGTAGTCGTAGGTGCGCTTTTCGGCGGCCAGAAGCGCGCCCATGGTTTGCAGCACCCGGTCGCCGCAGGGGTGGCCGTAGGTGTCGTTGACCGTTTTGAAGTCGTCGAGATCCAAAAGCACCAGGGCCAGGGGCTGGCCCGAGCGCGAGGAACGGATGAGCTCGGCGGCCAGGATGCGCTCGAACGCGCCCCGGTTGTGAAGCTTGGTCAGGGGATCGTGCTCGGAGAGAAAGACCAGGTCCTTGAGCGTTTGCTGGATGCGCGTGAGATAGGGAAAGGGGTTCGCGGCAATGGGCAGGGCCATCCAGTCGCGCAGGTCGCGCCGCGCGCCAAGCCCCTCCCACTCCTGAAGCGTCAGTCCCGAACACAAGCGCAAGATGACCAGTCCTTCGCCTTCCTCGGCGCAGGCCGGCTTGTCCACCCTGTCGAGCAGGGCGCGCAGTTCGTCGAGTTCGGCGGCCAGGGCCTCGTCCGGGAAGTCCGGCGAACAGCCGCCGTTATTTGCGGGGGTCATCGCCGGACGCCAGGAGGAAGCCGCGAATGAACTTGTCCAGGTCGCCGTCCAGCACCGCCTCGACGTCGCCGGCGTCCACGCCGGTGCGATGGTCCTTGACCAGTCGATATGGCTGCATGGTGTAGGTCCTTATCTGGGATCCGAAACCGATGGCGTTTTTGGATTCGTAGCTTTCCTGCTTCTCGGCCTCAAGCTTTTTAAGCTCCAGGTCGTAGAGTCTGGCCTTGAGCACCTTCATGGCCGTCTCACGGTTGCGGTGCTGCGACTTCTCGTTTTGGCACTGCACCACGATGTTGGTGGGCAGGTGGGTGATGCGGATGGCCGAGGACGTCTTGTTGACGTGCTGGCCGCCCGGCCCCGAGGCCCGAAACACGTCCACCCGCAGATCATCTTCCTTCACCTCAATATCGATGTCCACGCCGGCGTCGGGATAGACGTCCACCGAGGCAAAGGAGGTGTGGCGACGGCCCGAGGAGTCAAAGGGCGAGATGCGGATCAAACGGTGGATGCCTTTTTCCACGGCCAGCAGGCCATAGGCGTAGGGACCGGAGATTTGCAGGGTGACGCTTTTGACGCCGGCCTCATCGCCGGGCAGGAAGTCGAGCATCTTGACGTCGAAACGCTTGCGCTCGGCCCAGCGGCGGTACATGCGCAGCAGCATTTCGGCCCAGTCCTGGGCCTCGGTGCCGCCGGCTCCGGGATGGATTTCGAGGATGGCGTCGGCGTTGTCCTCGGGGCCGAAAAAGGCGGCCAGTTCGGCGTCGGCCAGTTCGGACCGAAGCGTCTCGAGCTGCTCGGCCAAGGCGTCGAGGATCTCCGGGCTGCCGTCGTCCTTGGCCATGCCGAGCCATTCCTGAAGGTCGGCCCGGGCGGTCAGCAGGCGCTCGCCATCGGCGACCTTGGTCGAAAGGGCGCTTTTTTCCCGAAGAATCGGGGTCAGACGCTCGGGATTGTCCCAAGCGCCCGGCTGGGACAGTTCGGCTTCGATGAGTTCCAGACGCTGGCGGCTTTTGTCCAGGTCAAAGACGCCTCCAGAATCCTTCGAATTTTTCCAAAAGCTCGGCGCCCTGGGTGCGCAGTTCCGAATATTGCAGCATGTCGTGAGCAGTCGCTTGGGGTTAAAGGGTCAGTCCGCCGGGACGGCGGTCGCGGGACCGAACGGGCCTCAAACAAGCGGCCAGCCCCAGGAGCAAGAACAGGGCCGGCAGGCCCCAGGTGATCAGGCCGTAGCAGCGATGATACCAAGTCGTTTCCGACACGATGGGCGTCTCCGGGCATGGCAGGGTCAGGGCCGAGAAAAGGCCTCCCTGGGCCATGACGCGCCCCCGGGGGTCGATCACGGCGGAAATGCCCGTGTTGGTGCCTCGGATGAGCGCCCGTCCTTGTTCGACAGCCCGCAGCAGCGCCAGATCAAGATGCTGCCGAGGAGCCGCCGTATCGCCGAACCAGGCGTCGTTGGAGATGTTGACCAGGACGTTGGCCCCGGCTTCCACCCGTTTTTGAGCGAGTTCGGGAAAGATCGCTTCATAGCAAATGAGCGTTCCCAGGGCAAGGTCGCCCTGGCGCAGGGGAGCATCCGAAGCGCCGGGCTTGAAGTCGCCCACGCCCTCGACCAGCTTGCCGATAAACGTCAGGTATTGCCCCAGGGGCACGTATTCACCGAAGGGGACGAGGTGCTCCTTGTCGTAGCCGGCGGTCCGGCCGTCCGGGGCCAGCAGGAAGGCCCGGTTGTAGAGCACGTGTCCGCCCAGGGTGCGTTCGTAGGCCGGCGCGCCAAAGACCAGGGGCACTCCGGCCGAAGCGACGAAATCGCGCACGCGCTGGGCTAGGGGGCCGCCGTCCTGGTAGAAAAACGGCATGGAGGTCTCGGGCCAGATGAGGAGGTCGGAGGGCGCGTCGGACAGGGCGCGCCTGGACAGCTCAATGTACTTCTCGACGGTCTCTTCCTCGGCCTCGGGGGCCCATTTGCGGCTCTGGTCTACGTTGCCCTGGACGATGGTCACATGGGCGGCGGCGATCTTGGGCACGGGTTCGGCCAGACGGCGGTTGCCGAGAAAGGCCAGGGCGGCGGCGATCAGCACCACGGCCAGGGTCGGACGGGAGAAAAGCCCGTAGACGGCTGGGGCGGCGGCCAGGACGGCGAGCAGGCCCGAGAGGCCGTAGGCCCCAAGGAAGGCCGCGCCCTGGATGGCCATGGGCCAGGGCGAAAAGGCTGCGGCCAGGGTGAGCCAGGGAAAGCCGGTGAAAAGCGTGCCCCGCAACATTTCCATGACGGTCCAGGCGGCGGCGGCGTAGGGCAAAAACAACCAGGCCGGGAGCCTGGACGCGCCAAAACGCCAGGCCAGGGCCAAGGCGGCGGCGTACGCGCCAAGGACCAGGCCCATGAGCACCGGGATGGGCGTGGCCAGCACCCAGGGCATGCCGCCGAAGTCGTGAACGGGCAGGCAGGTCCAATAGAGATTGCCGGCGGCGGCCAGCGCGCCGGTCCAGTAGGCCCATTTGGCGGCCTGCCGGGCGGTTTCGGCCCGGACGGCGAGATAGGCCAAGCCGGCCGGCAGCAGCAGCATCAAAAGCGGCAGGCGGGCGACGGGGTTGGCCAGGCCGAACCAGGCTCCGCACACGGCAAGAAAAGCGGCAAGGATCACGGCGTCACTTCCGGGGATTTTGGGGAGGTACGGTCCTGCGGCCTGGAGGAAGCCGCCGGCGGCCGGGGGGATGATCCCCCCGGACCCCCTCGACGGGAAAAGTGATTAGCGGCAGCTAGGCCTCGGCCGGCTCGATGACGATGGAGCGGATCTGGCGGCGGTCGGCCTCGCGGACGGTGAAGCGCCGTCCGTCCAGGGTGAAGGCGTCGCCCTGTCGGGGCACGCGGCCAGCCAGTTCGGTGAGAAAGCCGCCGATGGTCTCCACCTGTTCCGACTCCAGGGACAACCCCAGGGCGACGTTGATGTCTTCGAGCATGGCTCGGCCGGAAACCTGATGCACGCCCGGGCGCAGCTCGCGGATCTCTTCGGGCTTGCTCGGATCGTGTTCGTCCTCGATCTCGCCGACGATCTCCTCCAACACGTCTTCCAGGGTGAGCAGTCCCGAAGTGCCGCCGTATTCGTCCAGGGCCACGGCCATGTGCTTTTTCTGGCTGCGAAATTCCAGGAGCATCTTCTTGAGGTCCAGAGTCTCCGGAACGAACAGCGCCTCGCGCATGATGGTGCGCAGATCGGGCGTTTCGCCGCAGGCCGGCAGCATGTTGCTGAGGATGTCCTTGGCGTAGAGCACGCCGAGGATGTTGTCGCGGTTGCCTTCGTAGACCGGGATGCGGGAGTGGCCGTGGGTCTTGATCAGCGCGCACACGGCGTCCAGGCCGTCGTCGATCTCGGCGCAGACGATGTCCGGGCGCGGGACCATGATGTCCGACACCTGCTTGCTTTCCAGCCGCAGGATGTTGAGGAGCATGGAGGCGTCTTCCGGGATGATGGAGCCCTCCGCCCGGGCTTCCTGGATCAGCTCTTCCATGGAAATGCTTTTTTGGCGGAAAAATTTGGTCAGGGCATTCCAAAACCGACCATCGGAATCGTCGTCCAACCTGATCCTCCTAAGCGGGGCGCGCCGTCATGCGGCGTGCGCCGCGAAGTACTCCGGGAATTGCGTCATTTCCGTGACAAGCCCGGATAGCGGAACAAAAATACTAACAATGATCCTGGCGTTCGTCCATGGGGCTATTCGCCGCGCTGGCGGTAGATGGCCAGATGGCGGCGGTAGGCCCAATCGTCCAGGGCCGGCACGCCGGCGACGGCGGTTTTCCAGGACAGCGGTTCGCCGGGCGTGTCGCCGGGCACGGCAAAGCTCGTGATGTGAAAGCCGACCCCGACGATGCCCAGGGCCTTGGGGTCGCCGTAGAGGTTTTGCAGGCGCAGGGCCAGATTGAACTCCACGGGTTGGCCGATTTCCGGTTCGGCCAGAAGCAGCCGGGCAATGAAGCGCGAAGTCGGCTCGAACAGGCGATGGCTGCGGCGATAGGCCTCGTGCTGGATCTCCAGGCGCAGACCGCCGCCGGAGAGGTTGCGCAGTTCGATGTCGGGCGTGTCGAACTTGGGGTCGAAGCGCAACAGCGGCTCGCCCCAAGTGGCCGGATCGGCAAAGCGGCCTCGGCTATTTTTGATGGTGGACTCGTGCCACAGTTCCAGTTCGAGAATGACGTTTTGCGGCGGCTCCACCCGCAAGAAACCGCGCTTTTGCTCCAGTTCCAGGCGAGCCGGCCAGTCCACGGTCATGTGGATGAAGTTGTCGCCGGCCTTGCCGATGGCCAGGATGGGGGCCACGAAGTTGTAAAAGCTGTGCAGGTCGCGCTGGGGGTCCAGGCGCAGGCGGAAGTCGCAGGCCACGAGCTTGCCGATCCAGGTCGGATTGGCCCGCACGAGCGAGGTCATTTCGAGTTCGATGCCGCGTCCCGGCGAGGCGGCGACAATGGCGGCGTCGGTCATGCGCGCGCCTGGGTCGTCGCGCACGAAGCTGACCCGCACCTTGCTGCGCTGGGTCAGAGCCGTTTCCACCAGGGCCCTGACCTCGGCCGGCTTGGTGATCCAGGTGGTGGGGCGCACGTCCGAAGGCCGGTACTTGGTCTTCACGAACGCGCCCACGCCAATGAGCGTGAAAAACGTTCCGAAAATCCCGGCCATGATGAGCAGGGCCTCAGGCGAGGCATGGCCGGTGTTGGTGGCGTCGAGCATCCGATCCCACCAACCGGGGTCAAAGAGGCTTAAAAAAGCCGGAAGGTGGTCAAACCCCCAGAATTCCGTCATGAATCGGTCATAAGCCATCGTCTGGGCGGACACAAGGGGCTTTTAGGCCTGTCTGGAGAGCTTTTTAAGATGGATTTCCAGACAGGACACCGCCGCCGGGGTGACGCCCGAGATGCGCGAGGCCTGGCCCAGGCTGCGCGGAGCCACCCGGATGAGCTTTTCCACCACTTCCCGGGACAGCCCGGCCACGGCGGCGTAGTCGAGGTTTTCCGGCAGGGGCACGCCCTCGTGGCGGCCGGCTCGACCGGCCAGTTCCTCCTGGCGTTTCAAGTACCCGTCATATTTGACGCGGGTTTCGGCTTCCACGGCCGCCTCGGCCGGCAGTTCGGCCAGTTCGGGCCAGAAGGGGAACAGATCGAGCAGGCTGACGGCCGGGCGGCGCAGGAGTTCGTCCAGGCGCAGGCTGCGTTCGGCCGGCTTGCCGCCAAGGGCGGCCCATTGCGCGTCGTCGCGTTCTCCAGGCCGCACCCGACGCTCGGCTAGCCCGGCCATGGCCTGGGCGATAGCCGCTTCCTTGGCTCGATGGCGCACCCATTGGGCCTCGCCCACCAGACCGATTTCCCGGCCCAGGGCGGTCAGCCGGGCGTCGGCGTTGCCTTCGCGCAAGAGCAGTCGATGCTCGGCCCGGGAGGTGAACATGCGGTACGGTTCGCTGGTGCCCTTGGTGACGAGGTCGTCGACCAGGACGGCCATGTAGGCCTGATCGCGGCGCAGGAGAAACGGCGGGCGTTCGTCGAGGGCCAGACAGGCGTTCAGCGAAGCCCAAAGGCCCTGGGCGGCGGCCTCTTCGTAGCCGGAAGTGCCGTTAATCTGGCCGGCCAGATACAGCCCAGGCAGCGCCTTGGTTTCCAGGGTCGGGGCCAGCTGCACCGGATCGGCGTAGTCGTATTCGATGGCATAGCCCGGGCGCACGATGACGGCGTTTTCCAGGCCCGGGATGGTGGCGATCATGGCCTTCTGGGTCTCGATGGGCAGGCTGGTGGAGATGCCGTTGGGGTAGATCTCCGGGCTTTCCAGGCCTTCGGGCTCCAGAAACACGTGATGGCGGTCGCGCTCGGGAAACCGGGCCACCTTGTCTTCCACCGACGGACAGTAGCGCGCGCCGGTTCCCTGAATGACGCCAGTGAAAAGGGGCGAACGCTCGAAACCGGCCCGGATGGCCTCGTGGGTGCGGGCGTTGGTGTGGGTGAGATAGCAAGGAACCTGGGGCAGGACCGGCCCGGGGCCGTGGAAGCTGAACCCCGGCGGCGGCGTGTCCCCGGGCTGGGGCACGGTGACGGAAAAGTCGATGCTCTTGGCCAAAAGGCGCGGGGTGGTGCCGGTCTTGAGACGGCCAAGGGTCAGCCCGTGGCGGCGCAGGCTGGCGGGCAAGCCGTCGGACGGCGGATCGCCCAGGCGGCCGCCGCGCAGCTGGGTCAGGCCGATATGGATGAGGCCGCCCAGAAACGTGCCGGTGGTGACGATGACGGCCCGAGCGGCAAAGGTTTCGCCCGAGGCGACGCGTACGCCGCTGACGCGCCCGGCCTCGGCCAGGATGTCCTCGGCGCTGTCCTGGCGCACAGTGAGGTTTATCTGGGCAAACACGTCGCGCTTCACCACCCGCATATACTCGTCGCGGTCGATCTGGGCGCGGGTGGCGCGCACGGCCGGGCCTTTGCTGGTGTTGAGGGTGCGGAACTGGATGCCGGCGGCGTCGGCCCACAGGCCCATCCTGCCGCCCAGGGCGTCGATCTCGCGGACCATGTGCCCCTTGGCCAGCCCGCCGATGGCCGGATTGCAGGACAAATGGCCTATGCGGTCCACGTTTTGGGTGAGAAGCAGTGTCTTATGGCCCAGTCTGGCGGCGGCCATGGCCGCCTCGCAGCCGGCGTGTCCGGCCCCGATCACGATGATGTCGAACGTCATGGAAGTAGTGCGCCTCCGGCGTGGAAAACGAAAATGTCGGGGCGCTGCCCCGACGCCCCGCCGGGGGGGATAATCCCCCCCGGACCCCCTTGCAAGGGGTGGCGTTGGTGAAAAATTGGGTGCATGGGCCGGGCGGCGACGGACCGGATCTCAGGCAGCGTCGGCCTTGCGGCCCAGGCAGCATAGCCAGCCCTGGTCGATGTCCTCGCGGCTGGTGACGTCCACGAAGCCGGCGGCCTCGAACAGCTCCTGGAACCGGGCCGGCGTCAAATAGGTCATGGGCACGAGTTCCAGCCATTTGCGGTTGCGGGCGTCGAAGCGCGGCGTGTCGTAGACCTCGGCCAGAAGCAGGAACCGGCCGCCCGGGCGCAGCACGCGCCGCACCTCGGCCAGGTCGACGGCCAGGTCGGGCCAGAAGTAATGCGTTTCCACGGCCGTGACCAAATGAAAGGTCGCGTCGCGGTAGGGCAGGGCCGAAACCGAGGCCTGGCGAATGTCCATGCGGCCCGAGGCCACGGCCTGGGCATTATGGCGGCGGGACAGGGCCACGCTTTTGGGCGAGGCGTCGATGCCGCAGATGCGCCCGCGCGGGGCCAGTTCGGCCAGCCGGGCCAGGGTGCGGCCGCCGCCGCAGCCGATGTCGAGGATGTCCTGGTCCGGGGCGACCTCCACCTGGGACAGGCCCCAGGTGGTCAGGGCGTAGTGGCTGCGGTTCATGCGCCGGCCGATGTATTCGCCAAGGATGCCGCCGGGCCGGCGGCACTGCTCCATGAGGAGTCTTTTCCAAGCGCGCCTGATGTTCACCTCAACCTCCACCCGCCGACACAATACCCCCACAACCATTTGGGGGGTCCGGGGGCCTCAGGCCCCCGGCCGCCGGAGGCCTCTTCCTCTTCTCTAACTATATAACACCCGCGCCATAACCTTGGCGTCGCCGATGGTTTTGGCGATGCTGGAGCGTTCGTTGGGCTGGTGGGCGTTGTGTTCCAGGGTGGCCCAGACCACGGCCGGGTAGCCACGGCGGCGCAGGTAGGCGGCCACGGTGCCGCCGCCGATGCCCATGGGTTTGGGGTCGGCCCCGTAGACTTGCCGGATGCCGTCCATGACCCGGGTGACGATGGTGGCCGAAACGTCGGTTGCCGGCGCGGCTTGTTCCTTTTGCACGATCTCGTAGATGACCGAGACGCCGCAAGCGGCCTCAACTTCTTTGCCGTACTGGGCGATGGCGGCCAGGACGTCGTCGAGGTTGTAGTGGGGCAGCACGCGGCAATCGACATAAAAGACGTCGCGGCCGGGGATGGTGTTGATGTTTTCGACGTTGGCTTCTTTCTTGGTCGGCTCGAAGGTGGAATTGGACGGGTGGAACAGCGGATCTTTGTCGCCGAACTTGTCGTAGAGCTTGGGGATTTTGAGGATGAAAAGCGATGCGGCGGCCAGGGTGTTGACGCCTTCAGCCGGGGTGGAGGCGTGGCACTGGCGGCCTTCGACGATGACCCTCAGCCAGAGCATGCTTTTTTCAGCCACTTCCACCATCTCGCTGCTCGGCAGGCCGAAGTCGGGCACGAGGAAGAGGTCGTCCTTGGAGAAAAGCCCGTCGTGGTGGGCGGCCACGTAGTCGAGGCCGTATTTGCTGCCGGTTTCCTCGTCGGCGACAAACAGCATGCCGTAGTTCATGGGCGGCAGCAGCTTTTGGGCGGCGATGGCCCGGCCGAGCAGGATGGAGCTGACCACGGCCTGCTGATTGTCCTCGACGCCGCGCCCGTAAACGAGATCGCCGTCGACGGACAGGGTGTAGGGATCGGTCTTCCACAGGGCGCGGTCGCCGGGCGGCACGATGTCGAGGTGGGAGATGACCCAGAAGGTGCGCGAGGTATCGGCCCCGGGCATGACCACGGCGAGGTTGGGGCGGTGGCCGCAAGGCACGCGGGGATCGGGGGCGTTTATTTCGCGGACTTCGGGGAAGCCCATGTCGGCCAGCAGGACTTTCAGGCGGTCGGCTTTTTCGCGTTCGCCGGGGCCGCCGTTGTCGGGGCCCAGGGCGGGGATGGCGGTCATTTCGCGTTGCAGGTCGATGACGGCCTCGCGTTCGCCGTCGATATGGGCCAGCAAGTCGTCTAACATACAGGCTCCGGGCTTATGGGTGGGGAAGTCGCCAAAGCCGGCAATGTAGCCGGTCGGCGGGCGCTTGGCAAACCGGACGCAACGCAAAAAGCCGGGAGGCGCATGACCTCCCGGCTGGGCGTGGCAAAAGAAGAAACAGGACCTAGCGACCGCGAGCGGCGCGCTTGGAGGCCTTGAGGGGGTTGATGTTGACCTTGCCGCCCTTGTCGACTTCGAGCTTCATGTGGGTGGCGAAGTTGCAGACCTTCTGGGCCCACTTGCGCTCGGGCAGGGGGTAGCTTTTGCAGTATTTGACCCCATCCTGTTCCATGGTGCGATCGCAGCCCTCGCACTTTTCCACGATGGGATGGCATTCGACGCCATTGACGGTGATGACCTGGGACATGGGATAACCTCCGGACCGCGCGGGATGGGGCGCGGGAATAGTTGCGGCGCAAAGCCAGCCTTTATTACGGAGCCGGGCGGGGCTGTCAAGGGGCTTTTCGGGGGCCGTGACCGGAGAAGGGCAGTCAACGGACCTGGGACACGGTGATGCTGCCCGCGCCGGCATGTTCCGGCCGAGGACGCACGAGAATTTCCACGTCCAGATCCAGGGCGGTGAGAAATCCCATGAGTCGTTCCACGGAAAAACCGTCGAGGCGATAGTTTTTAAGTGCCGACACCTTGGGTTGAGCAATGCCGAGCAAGGCCGCTGTTTCGGCCTGCTTGAGGCGGCGGGAGTGAATGCACTCGTTGAGAACCGAGGCCAGCCGGGTCTTGGTGCGGCACTCGGCCGCGTCGGGGAAGCCGAGGTCGGCGAAAACGTTGGGTGTGCCTTCGGTGATATCGCAGTCTGGCATGACGGCTCCGTTAATTCGCATAGAGTCTTTTGTGGTGTTCTCTGGCGCTTTGCAGGCGGCTGGCGATCAAGTCGGCATCTTCCTGGGGCGTCTTGATGCCGGACTTGGATTTTTTTTGAAAGGCATGAAGCACATAGACGGCATTGGCAAAACGCACGGCATAGACGGTACGAAAGGTGTTGCCGTCGTCATCGGAAAGCATTTCGAACACTCCGGCTCCAAGGCCCTTCCAGGGTTTGACTCGGGGATGCTTGCCGCCGATCTGCGCCAATCCCAAGGCATATCCCATCTCGCGTTGAACAGGGATGGGGAACTCCAGGAAATCCTTTTTGGCGGAGCCGACCCAATGGACTGGTTTTTCGCGTGGCGGCGGCGGTTTTCGCGTCATAAGAAATATATCTCTTTGGGTATAATGGCAAGGCCTGGCCGGCGAACCGTTACCGCCCCGTCAGCCGGGCCGCCGTGTCGGCCACGTCGCGGCGCAGCTTTTCGTAGTCAAAGGTCAAAAACGCGCCGTCACGGTAGAGCGTCCGGCCGGCGACCATGGTGAGGACCACCTCGCCGCCGCTGGCCGCGTAGACCGCGTCGGACACCGGGTCCAGGCCCGGGCGCAGGGCCGGTCGGGTCAGGTCTAGGGCGCACAGATCGGCCGGCGCGCCGGGAGTGAGACGGCCCAGTTCGGGCCAGCCGAGGGCGGCGGCGCCGTCGCGGGTGGCCATGTCCAGGACCGCGCCGGCCTCTAGTGCCGTGGGATCACCTGTCCCAACCTTCTGCAGGAGCGCGGCGAAAGTCATTTCCGAAAACACATTGAGCGCATTGTTGCTGGCCGGGCCGTCGGTGCCAAGGCCAACCTTCACGCCGGCCTGGCGCAGGGCATGGACGGGCGCGATGCCGCTGGCCAGCTTCATGTTGCTCTTGGGGCAGTGGGACACGGCCGTGCCCGAGGCGGCCAGGAGCGCGATGTCGGCCTCGTTAAGGGCCACGCCGTGGGCGAGAAGCGTTTGCGGCGAGAGCATCCCCAACTCTTGCAGATACGGGATGACCCGTTTGCCGTTGGCTTTGAGGCAATCGTCGTTTTCCCGGGTTGTCTCGGCGGCGTGGGTGGACAGGAGCAGGTTCCGGTCCCGGGCCAGGGCGGCGCAGCGTTCCAGGGTCGGCCGGCGGCAGGTGTAGACGGCGTGGGGAAAGACGGCGGCGCGCAACCGGTCGTTTCCGGCCAACTGGTCGGCCAGGGCCGCGCCTTCGGCCAGGGAAGCGTCGGAGGATTTGAAGCCCGCGCTTTCCATGTCGAACACGCCCTGGCAGATCACGGCTCGGATGCCGGCTGCCTCGGCGGCGGCGATGGCGGCGGCGTTGTAGAAATAGGCGTCGAGGAAGCAGGTCGTGCCCGAGGCCAGCATTTCGGCGCAGGCTAAAAGTGTGCCCTGGCGCACGGCCTCGGCCGTGAGCTTGGCCTCGGCCGGCCAGATGTGTTGGCTCAGCCACACCGAGAGCGTTTCGTCGTCGCAAAGGCCCCGAAACAGGGTCATGGCGGCGTGGCCGTGGCTGTTGACGAGTCCCGGCAGCACCATGGCTTCGCCCAAGGCTAGAGTTTCGGCCGGGGCGTAGGCGGCGGCGAGCCGCTCGCGGGGACCAACGGCCAGGATGCGGCCGCCGGATATGGCGACGGCGGCGTCGCGCAACACCTCGCGGGCGTCGTTTTGGGTGACCACAACGGCGGCCGTGACCAGGACATCGCAGGGGCGGGGGGCGGTGGCGTTTTCCATGGCCGCATCCCTTAGCCCATGGCGGCGGGCGCGCCAAGCCCGGCTTGACCGAAGGGCGGAAATTTGCCTATGCGACTGCGGTTACCTGACTGAATTTCCAAGGAGAGGCCCATGGACCTGCGTCAACTTATTCGCGACATCCCGGATTATCCCAAGGAAGGCATTCTCTTTTTCGACATCACGCCGCTTCTGGGCGATGCGGACGGGTTCCGGAAGGCCATAGACCAGCTGGCCGAGCGGTTCGCCGGTTCCGGGGCCACCAAGATCGTGGCTGCCGAGGCGCGCGGCTTCATTTTCGGCGCGGCCTTGGCCTACAAGATGGGTCTGGGCTTCGTGCCGGTGCGCAAGCCCGGCAAGCTGCCGTACAAGACGGTTTCCGTGTCCTATGATCTGGAATACGGCTCCGACACCCTGTGCATGCACGAGGACGCCCTGCTTCGCGGCGAGAAAGTGCTGGTCATCGACGACTTGCTGGCCACGGGCGGCACGCTGTCCGGCGTCATCGACCTGGTGGAGCACTTCGGCGCGGACATCGTCGGCATCGGCGTGGTCATTGAGCTGGAATTTTTAAACGGCAAGGAACAGCTGCGTTCCTACGGCTGCGAGAGCATCTTGCAGATCGCCTAGCATTTTTTGCAGTCGGAGAATAACGGAATGAAGATCGGCATCATCGGCGGCAGCGGCCTGGACGACCCCAATATCCTGGAGAATCCCTCCGACATCGAGGTGGACACCCCTTACGGCGCGCCCAATTCGACCCTGCGCCAGGGCCGGATCGCCGGCAAGGACGTGGTGCTTTTGGCCCGCCACGGTCGGTCGCACACGGCCACGCCCACCCACGTCAACTATCGGGCCAACATCCACGCCCTGCGGACCGTGGGCTGCGCCGCCGTCATCTCCACCACGGCGGTGGGGTCGCTGCGGGCCGAGATCGGGCGCGGCGATCTGGTCATCCTGGATCAGTTCATCGACTTCACCCGGCGTCGGGCGCTCACCTTCCACGACCGTTTCGAGCCGCACAATCCGGCCCACACGCCCATGGCCGATCCGTTTTCCGAGCCG
>JAEZEM010000012.1 GCA_023417745.1 Pseudomonadota bacterium | reverse complement strand
GCTGAGGTTTGCCTGCGAAAAATCTTGGAACTCAAACCGGATGAAGCTTGGGCTTGGGCGAAACTAGGCCAATTGTTGGACGAAAAGCTGGACAGGCCCGGAGAAGCTGAGGTTTGCCTGCAAAAATTCTTGGAACTCAAACCGGATGACGCTGACGCTTGGGCGACACTTGGCCAATTGTTGGACGAAAAGCTGGACAGGCCCGGAGAAGCTGAGGTTTGCCTGCGAAAAATCTTGGAACTTAAACCGGATGAAGCTTGGGCTTGGGCGACACTTGGCCAATTGTTGGACGAAAAACTGGACAAGCCCGGAGAAGCTGAGGTTTGCCTGCGAAAGTTCTTGGAACTCAAACCGGATGACGCTTGGACTTGGGCGACACTTGGCCAGACTTTGGCTTTTAAACTGGACCAGCCCCAGCAGGGGGCCGACTGCCTGCGAAAGACACTGGAACTCAAGCCGAATTCTGCTTGGGTCTGGTTGGGACTTGGCCATGTGTTAGCCGAAAAGCTAGGCCAGCCCGAAGAAGGGACCACTTGCTTACAAAAAGCCGTCACACTCGACGCGAACCTTGACCTCGCATGGAACTCCCTCGCCTGCCTGCTGGCCACGGCGGGGCACTTGGTGGAAAGCGAGGAGTGCGTCCGTAAAGCCCTCGCCATTCAAGATGATCCCAACTACCACGGCACATTATCCCGGGTGCTGGCCCTGCGCGGCAACATTCCCGAAGCCTTGCAACACGCCGGCATCGTCCTGCAGCACCCCGAGGTTGTCCGCTTGGACATCCAGGAATCGACCGACGTGCTCACCACCGCCGCCGCCCTGGGGCATGGGCAGGAAGCCCTGGATCTCCTCGTTGCCTCGCCGAGCCTGCCGGACCTGGAACCGCTGGCCGCCGGACTGCGGCAATACCTTGGCCTGGAGGTGCAAGCGCCCCAGGAAGTCAAGGAGATCGGCGAAGATATCGTCAAGCGCATTGAGCAGTGGAAAGCCTGGCACAAGCAGCAAGAGACGCCAGCGTAAGAGCGCACCCCGCTCACGCCGAAGGCCGCCCCCGAGAGCAACGCCGAACGATTGGCAAAGCCCGCCCCATGGCGGGCTTTGCTGTGTTCCGCAGCCCCCGCAGAACCCAGCCAAAAAAAACACGGAAGAACACCGCCCCGGCCTTCACGGCGGCCCGATTTTCCCCTCCATGTAGGGGGTAGCGCTGAGGGAAGTCTTTCAGGGAAAAAAGAGCAAAAAGGGCGAACGCCCGTAAACTGGCGGAGGGAGAGGGATTTGAACCCCCGGACGGGTTTCCCCGCCAATGGTTTTCAAGACCACCGCCTTAAACCGCTCGGCCATCCCTCCGCAGACAGCCTCTTTAAAGCGCTTTGGCCGGACAGGCAATATCCATCTCGTCGGCTTCACAGCCCAGATGCCCCAGTTCCGTGAAAAGCGCCTCGGGCACCTCCAGAAAAGCCAAGCCCACGCCGGGCACGGAGCGCCGCAGCCCCCAGGGCTCGTGCCAAGCCACCCGCGTGCGCACCGCCTCTTCGGTCACGTCCGGAAACACCACCCAGGCCTCCTGGCCGATCTCCCAGGACGCCGTGGTAAAAAGGAAACAACCGAGATAGGAAACGTTGACCGTGCAGGTCTTTTCGCCGCCGTCGCCGCCGTCAGGGGGCGTTCGCCACAACACGACCGGCAGGTTGGCCTCCACCCGCTCGCCGCGCCGCAGACTGCGCGGCAAAAAGTCGCGGCAGGCAGCGGTGAAAACCGACAGCCCGTCCCGCGACGGCGGCCCGGCGTCCGCGCCCAGGGCAAATACCGTGTCCGTGGCCTGATCGTATTTGAGGCGCGCCGAAGGGTAAATCTCGGCCAGACGTTGCAGCACGCGCTTGTCGAAATGCTTTTCCCGCACCAGCGTCGGCACGTCGAAGAGCACGCCGTTATACCGGCGGCATCGGGCGGCGCGCAGCAGCTCCTCGGGCGTCTGCGCCACGTCGCAGGCCGCGCCAAGGCGCGTCAGCTCGGCCACAATGCGATCCCGGGCCTGGCCCCGGCGGGCCACAAGCAGCATGTGCATGGATGGCGACCGTCCTTGATACGTCCTGTCCGGTCAAAACCAGGCGGACCTGCCGCCGTCGTCCCTACTCGCGGCAATCGTTACCGGCTGGCCTCGATGAGCTTGCGGGCGCGCTCGGCCAGGGTGCCGACCTCGGGCTTGGTGACCTGGTCGTCTGCCCCCACCGACAGCCCCTTGTGGTAGAGCTGGTCGTTAATGAGCGACGAAAAAAGCACCACCGGCAGCTGCTTGAGCACCGGGTCGTCCTTGATCTTCTTGCACAGGGTATGGCCGTCCATCGACGGCATTTCGATGTCGGTCACGACAAGATTGACGCTGGACGTCAGGGGGGCGCCGCTTTTTGTCGCGGCTTCGCGCCATTCCACCAGGCGGTCCCAGGCGTTCTGGCCGTTGACGTCCTGGATGACCTCGAAGCCGTCTTTCTCCAGATAGGTGGCGATGAGCCGGCGGATGGAGTTGGAGTCGTCCACCACCAAAGTCTTGTAGGCCGAGCGCTCGGGTTCGGGGATGGCCGCCTCTGCGCGCTGGCGATCCGTCTTCATGGCCAGGGCGGGGTTCAAATCCCAGATGATCTGCTCCATGTCGAGGATGAGCACGATGTGGTCCGGGAACTTCACCACGCCGGTGAAATTGTTGGCCGCGAACTGGGCCACGTAGCCCGAGGGCGGCTCCACCTCGGACCAGCTCAGGCGATGGATGCGGGTGACGCCGGAAACCATGAAGGCGTTTATGACCTTGTTGAATTCCGAGACGATGACCTTGGTGTTCTCGTCGCGGGCCATGGGTTTGCCCAGCCACATGGACAGGTCAATGAGCGGAATGACCCGGGAGCGCAGGTTGAACGTGCCGATGACGCACGGATGCGGCGTTTGCGGCATCCCCGTCACCTTGGGCAGCCGGATGATCTCCAGCACCTTGGCCACGTTGACGCCGTAGTAAGCCCGGTACGGCTTGGCCCCGGGTTCGGTGGCCTCGTCGATGTAGAACTCGATGATTTCGAGTTCGTTGGTCCCCGCCTCGAGCAAAATATTGGTCTGCGCCATGGCCGTCCTCGCCTGCCGTCAGCCCCGCAAGGCCTTCGTGTTTTTTGCCGCCGCCCGATCCCCAAGGCCGCCGGGTGCGGCAGGCCCCATGTAGTCCTTTAGCCGTTCGGGACAGCGGGCGCAAGCTTTTGCCGGCGCGGGCGCGCGCCTTTACAGGCACGCCCCGCCTGGACTACAAGTCGCCTGCGTCACCCAACGCCAAGCGATCATCCGGCGAGCAAACATTTGAGCCTTCCCAAGACCGCCTACATCCTGCTTTGGTATCCCCTGCCCTCGGAAACCTTCATTTTCCGGGAGGTGGAAAACGCCAAGGCGGCCGGCATGCCCTTTTTCGTCCACGCCCTGTACGGCGAGGCCCGAAAGCATCTGTCCCCCCAGATGGCCGCCGTGGCCCCGACCGTGGCCCGCCTGGGCGCCCGATCCATCCCGCGCATCCTGGCCGACATGGCCTGGTGGGCCGTGCGGCGTCCCATCGAAACGGCCGCCATCCTGGCCACCGTCCCCTGGCGGCGCTGGAGCTGCCTGGAGGTGGCCGGCGAAAACGTCTTCGCCATGTGCGCCGGCTTTTCCCTGGCCCGCAAATTCCTCTCCGACGGCATTGAGCACATCCACGCCGGCTGGGCCAACGGCCCGGCCACGGCCGCCTGGGTGGCCTCGCGCCTGTCCGGCATCCCCTTTTCCTTTTCCGCCCGGGCCGGCGACATCTATCCCCCCGACGGGGCCTTGGCCGAGAAGATGCGCGCCGCCGCCGCCATCCACACCAACAACAAGGCCAACATCGCCCACTTGACGGCCACGGCCCCGGACGCCGCCGCCAAGATCCGCCAGATCTACAACAGCCTGACGCTTACCGGCCGCGACGTCTCCCCGGTCCACCTGGAGCCGCCCTATCGGCTGCTGGCCGTGGGCCGTTTTTGCCGCACCAAGGGCTTTGACGTCCTCATCGACGCTTGTTCCGTCCTGGCCCGGCGGGGCTTTCCCTTCCAGCTCACCTTGGTCGGGGCCGGCCTGCCCCTGCCCACGGCGCTCATTCGCCGGCGCATCCGCATCCACGGACTGCGCGCCCGGGTGTTCCTGCCCGGGTTCGTCAGCCACGACCGCATGAGCGAACTCTACGCCGCCACCGACATTTTCATTATGCCAAGCGTCGTCCACCCTTCCGGCGACCGCGACGGCATCCCCAACGTCATCATGGAAGCCCTGGCCCACCGCATCCCCGTGGTGGCGACAGACGTCTGCGGCATCCCCGAGGTGGTGGAAGACGGCGTCACCGGCCGGCTGGTGGCCCAGCGCGACCCCGAAGCCATCGCCGACGCCGTCATGGCCCTGGCCGCCGACCGGCCGGCCGCGCTCACCATGGCCGAGGCGGGCAAGAAACGCGTGGCCGCCATGTTCGACCCCGAGACCAACACCCGCTCCATCCTCGACTTTTTCGCCAGCCTGCCCCGGAGGCGCTTCTAGATGTGCGGCATCGCCGGTTTCGTCTGGCCGGCCGGACAGACCCCGCCCCCGGCCGAAGAGCGTCGGGCGCTGCTGTCCGCCATGACCAGCGCCATGGCCCATCGCGGCCCGGACGGCGAAGGGCTTCTCATCGACGGCCCGGCCGCCCTGGGGCATCGCCGGCTGTCCATCATCGATCTGGCCGCCGGCTCCCAGCCCATGGAAGACGCCAACGGCCGGGCCGTGGTCACGTTTAACGGCGAGATCTACAACTATCGCGAGCTCAAGGCCCGCTTCGCCGCCCGAGGCTTTCGCTTCCGCACCAATTC
>JAEZEM010000540.1 GCA_023417745.1 Pseudomonadota bacterium | reverse complement strand
CGGATGACGTCGTTGATGCCCGGGCACACGCCGCCGCAGGTGACCACGGCCACCTTGGTCTTGTGGGGCGAAAAAAAGAGCTGGCGGCGGGGGCCGGCTTCCTCGAAAAAGACCGGCACGGCCTGGGGATCGGCCAGATTCTGACGGCTTATGCCGACCAGCACGCCGGACTGGTCGTCGAGAAAGGCCCCGGAACACTTGGGGCTGTCGCAGGCGGCCTGGCCGAGTTGGGGCACGGCCGCGTCGGCCGGGGTGAGGCGTTCGATCAGGGCGGCGTCCTGGGTGTTGCGCATGAAGACTCCTTGGGGCACAAAAAAGCGTTAGGCGAGTATTTCGGTCGTAGCCTTTTGCCCGGTTCCCGGCAACCGGCCCTGGGAGGCCTTTTGGCGCGTACCTGCATTTTCCTGCCGCCGCTGCGGGCGGTCTCCGGGGGCCTGGCCGTGCTGGCCGAGGTCGCGGCCGCCCTGGCCGGGCTGGGCCAGGACGTGACCCTGGTGCTGCGCGATCCGTCCGCGCCGCCCCTGGCCCTGCCGCCCGGGCTGCCGGTCGCGTCGCTGGACGCCGCCGGTCTGACCCCGGAGGACGTCTACGTCGTGCCCGAGGGCTGGCCCAACGCCCTGGCCCCGGGGCTGACCGCCGGGGCGCGCTGTCTGGTCTACTGCCAAAACTGGGCCTACTTCCACAACGGCCTGCCCGACGGCGTGACCTGGGACCGGCTGCCGGTTTCGTTTCTGGCCGTGTCCGACCCGGTGGCCCGCTATATCGAACTGGCGACAGGCATCCTGCCGCCGGTGCTGCGCCCGGCCATCGATCCGGCGCTTTTTTCGCCGCCCCGGCACAAGTCGGCCCCCGGCCCGGTGCGGGTGGGCTACATGCCGCGCAAGAACAAGGCCCTGGCGGCCATGATCCGCCAGACCACCACGGCCCGGGCCGCCCGGACCGGGTTGGCCCTGGAATGGACGGCCATCGAGGGGCTGTCCCGCGACGGCGTGGCCGAAGCCCTGCGCGCCTGCCACGTGTTTTTGGCCACCGGCTTTCCCGAGGGCTGCCCGCTGCCGCCGTTGGAGGCCTTGGCCTGCGGCTGCGTCGTGGCCGGCTTTGGCGGCCTTGGCGGCTTTGACTACATGCGCCCCATCGGCCCGGGCGGCTATGTGCCGCCCGTTCCCCTGCGTGAGGTTCCCTGGGGCGGCAACGGGTTTTACGCCGCCGACAATGACGTTTTCGGGGCGACCCTGGCCCTGGAGGCGGCGGCGAAACTCTGGATCGAAGGCGGCCCGGCGCTGGCGGCGGCGCTGGAGAGCGCGGCCATGACGGCGGCGGCTTACGCGCCCCAGGCCCAGCAGGAGGCGTTGGCGGCCATTTGGAGCAGGCTCGCCGGCTGAACGCGCCCCTTGCCTTTCGCGGTGAATTGTTGCTTACACTGGTAGGAAACAGTTCCCGCCCCAGGCAAGGAGTTCCCATGGCCGGTTTTCTCCATCGACTCGCCTCCTGGTTGCCGCATCGACCGGACCACGGCGACGACGCCGACGGCGCGCGTCCGGCGCGCCGCCGCTTCCTCTCCCTGGCCGCCCTGGCTCCGGTCCTGGCCGCCGCCCCGGCCCTGGCCACATCCGATCCCCACGCCGGCCATGCCATGCCGGCCGGCCCCGCCGGTACAGGCGGGCACGGCGGCCACGGCGGCATGATCTTTCCCTGGCGCGATCCGGCCATCGCCATCACCCCGCCGCCGCCGCTGACCGGCAAGGGCGAGGGCGAGGTCATGACGCCCCACATCCCCAGCCTGGGCTTTGAGCGCGACGGCGACGTCAAGGTCTTTCGCCTGACAGCCCAGCCCGTGACCCGGCTGCTGCTCGACGGGCCGCCGCGTCCCGGTTCGCTGTGGGACCGCTGGCACAAGGCCAAGGGGGCCATGCACGGCATGGACATCCCCAAGCCGGCCAAGCTCTGGGGATTCAACGGCTCCATGCCCGGCCCGGCCATCGAGGTCCTCCAGGGCGACCGGGTGCGGATCATCGTCAAAAACGAGCTGCCCGAAGCCACCAGCGTCCACTGGCATGGTTTGGAGATTCCCAACGACCAGGACGGCGTCGGGGGACTGACCCAGCCGCCCATCCGGCCGGGCCAGAGCTACGTCTACGAATTCACCGTCAACCAGGTCGGCACCTTTATGTACCACTCCTCGTTTAACGAGAAAAAGCAGGTGGGCATGGGGCTTGGCGGCTTTTTCATCATTCATCCGGCCGACGGCACGCGCCGGGTGGACCGCGACTACGGCCTGCTCCTGCAGGAATGGTTTTTTTATCCCGGCAACGAACACGTGGACGTGACCTCCACCGACCCCAACTGGTTCACCATCAACGGCAAGGCCGCGCCGTCCACCGACGTGCTGACGGCCAGGGTCGGCCAGACCGTGCGCCTGCGCATCGCCAACCTGTCCAACATGCACGCCCACCCCATCCACCTCCACGGCGTCACCTGGCGCGTCACCGGCACCGAGGGCGGCCCCATCCCGGAATCGGCCCAGTGGCCGGGCAACACCG
>JAEZEM010000539.1 GCA_023417745.1 Pseudomonadota bacterium | reverse complement strand
GATCCATGCAGCGCCCCTATACCCCTTTCTTCATTCGGGGGGGCTGGGGGCCTCAGGCCCCCAGCCGCCGGAGGCCTCTTCTCTTCTCTTTCTTTAACTTTTCCCCGCGTCCTTGCCCAACAAATCTCGAGCCTCGGCTTCGCTGACCGGTTCCCAGGCTGACGGGAAAAACGACATGATGGCCGCAAAAAAGACCATCGCGGCCGCGATGAGCGTATCTCTCATGGCCTCATCCCCCAACGTGTTTTTTCCGGTCCCCCCGGACCGGACTCCCTGATTCCCTGGTTTCCTTCTAGGCTTTTTGCGCCGGCTCGCAAGGAAAAAACGCCCCCTGCCATGCAACTGTTTGCCTCTTTGCCGAGCATTGGCTACACAATGAGCCAAGACCTTTAGGAAACGAGCAAGGAGGGGCGCAATGGCCCTTTTCGGCAACGACAAGAAGAAAAAGAAAGCAGCGGACAAGGAACTCCAGACGCCGTCCGCGCCCAAGCGGCTGATACCCGAAGACAGCCTACCGGAACTCAAGAAGTTCTTTGACGGGATGCAGGAGCCGGTGGAACTGGTGGTCTTCACCGACTCGCGCCAGAACACGCCCTATAACGCCTTCATGGAATCCCTGTGCCGGGAGCTGGCCGAGATCGCCGACAAGATAACCACCCGGTTCCTGGGCTTCGACAGCCCCGAGGCCAAGCGCTACGAAGTGGATTTTTCGCCGACGCTGCTTTTGGCTCCGGACCGCTGCCAGATACGGTATCTGGGCGCGCCTCTGGGCGAGGAGGCCCGCACCCTGGTCGAGACCATCATGCGGCTGTCGGCCGGCAAAAGCGGCCTGTCCCAGATTTCCCGCCAGCTGTTGCAGGAGCTTGAGGACAAGCGCCACGTGCAGGTGTTTGTGAACCCTTCGTGCCCGTATTGTCCGGGCCAGGTCGGCAACGCCTTTCGGGCCGCCGTGGAGCGGCCGGACCTCGTCACGGCCTGGTGCGTGGATTCCTCCCAGCACCCCAAGCTGGCCGAGCGCTATAACGTCGGCAGCGTGCCCCATACGGTTATTAACGAGACCTTTTCCACCCTGGGTCTTTTGCCCGAGGAGCGGTTCGTGGTGGAGCTGGTGACGCTGCGGCCGGCCGAGGAGCTTTTGGCCGAGCAGCGCGCCGCCGCCGGGGTCCAGACGCCCGGCGGCTATCCGGTCAAGGAGGTGGACGTGGTCATCGCCGGGGCTGGCCCGGCCGGGCTGACCGCCGCCGTGTACGCCGTGCGCAGCGGGCTTTCCGCCGTGGTGCTGGAGAAAAACGTCATCGGCGGCCAGGTGACCGTGACCCCGGTGGTTGAGAACTATCCGGGATTCGCCAGCGTGCCGGGCAAGCGGCTCATGGAGATGATCGCCGAGCAGGCCCGCAGTTACGCCGACATCCACGAGGGCGAGGGCATCGACGAGGTCAAGGTCGGCAAGCACGTCGAGGTCTACACCGACAAGACGGTCTATGTGGCCAAGGCCTTGATCCTGGCCACGGGCGCGTCCTGGCGCAAGCTCGGCGCGCCTGGGGAGGACCGCTATTTCGGCTTTGGCGTCAGCTACTGCTCCACCTGCGACGGCTACCTCTACCGCGAGAAAAAGGCCGTGGTGGTCGGCGGCGGCAACACGGCGCTGACCGACGCCCTGCACTTAAAAAACCTCGGCGTGGACGTGACCCTGGTGCACCGCCGGGCCGAGTTTCGGGCCGAGAAGCATTTGCAGGACGCCCTGGCCGCCTCGGGGATTACGACCGTCCTTGGGGCCAATGTGGTGGAAATCCTTGGCGACGAGACCAAGGTCACGGGCGTGCGGCTGTTGGAAGCTGACGGCAGCGAGCGGGAGATCGCCGTCGACGCCGTGTTCGTGGCCATCGGGCTTAATCCCAACACCGAGATCGCCCAGGAGTTGGGGCTCAATCTTGACGCCAACGGGTATATTGTCGCCGACCGGGCCAAGCGCACCTCCATCCCGCGCATCTACGCCGCCGGCGACGTCACCGGCGGTTCCCAGCAGATCGTCAACGCCGTGGGCGACGGCTCCACGGCGGCCCTGTCGGCCTTTGAGGACATCGCCCATCCCTACTGGAAAAAGACCAGGCCGGCCTAGGGGCGTTTCCAGCGGCGGCGTTTAGCGCTATACAGTCCCGGACGGGCGATCCCGCCCGGGACTTCTTCTTCCCAAGAGCGCACCCCCATGCCCGATTTCGTGCACCTGCACTGCCATACCGAGTACAGCCTCCTCGACGGAGCCATCCGCATCGGCGATCTGGTCAAGACCGCCAAGGGCTTCAATTCGCCGGCCGCCGCCATCACCGACCATGGCAACCTCCACGGCGCGCTCATTTTTTACGACGCGGCCAAAAAGGCCGAATTAAAGCCCATCATCGGCTGCGAGGTCTACGTCACGCCGACCTCGCGGCGCGACCGCGATCCGCGCACGCCGCGCTACCATCTGGTGCTTTTGGCCCAGAACATGACGGGCTACAAAAACCTGCTCAAGCTGGCCACGCTGGGCCACACCGAGGGCATGTACTACAAGCCGCGCGTGGACAAGGAGCTGCTCGGCCAATACGGCGAGGGGCTCATCGCGCTTTCGGCCTGCATCAAGGGCGAGATCAACCAGAAGCTTTTGAAGGAAGGCAAGGACCAGGCCCGGGCCATGGCGAAAGAATACGCCAGCCTCTTCCCGGACCGCTTCTACCTCGAAATCCAGGCCAACGAGATTCCCGAACAGGCCGTCATCAACGATTTCCTGATCGACCTGTCCGACGACATGGGCCTGCCGCTGGTGGCCACCAACGACTGCCATTATCTGCGCGCCGACGACGCCGAAGCCCACGACGTGCTCCTGTGCATCCAGACCGCCGCCTGCGTGGACGACGTCAAGCGGATGCGCTTTACCACCCAGGACCTGTATTACCGCTCCCCGGACGAGATGGCCGCCGCCTTTGCCCATGTGCCCCAGGCCATCGCCAATTCCTGCGAGATCGCCGAGCGCATCAATCTCCAGCTCAAGTTCGGGGACTACCATTTTCCGGTCTACAAATCCCCGCCCGGCAAGTCCCTGGACGAAGTCATGGCCGACCTGGCCCGCAAGGGCCTGACCGAACGCCTGACCAAGATGCCGGGCGCGGACCCCAAGCGCTACTGGGACCGGCTGGAACTCGAACTCGACGTCATCAAGCAGATGGGCTTCCCGGGCTATTTCCTCATCGTCCAGGACTTCATCAACTGGGCGAAAAACCACGGCATCCCGGTGGGGCCGGGACGCGGTTCGGCGGCCGGGTCGCTGGTCGCCTACGCGCTTCGCATCACCAACCTCGATCCCTTGCCCTACGATCTGCTGTTCGAGCGGTTTCTGAATATCGAGCGCGTGAGCATGCCCGATATCGACGTGGATTTCTGCGAACGCCGCCGTCACGAGGTCATCCGCTACGTCACCGAGCATTATGGTGAAGAGGCCGTGGCCCAGATCACCACGTTCGGCACCATGAAGGCCAAGGCCGTGGTGCGCGACGTGGGCCGGGCCCTGGGCATGAGCTTCGGCGAGACCGACCGCATCGCCAAGCTCATCCCCGAAGACCTCAAGATGACCATCGACAAGGCCCTGGCCCAGGAGCCGGAGCTGAAAACCCTCATGGCCCAGGACGAGCGGGTGGCCAAGCTCATCGACGTCTCGCGCCGTCTGGAGGGCCTGGCCCGCCACGCCTCCACCCACGCCGCCGGCGTGGTCGTGTCCGACACGGCCATGACCGAGTACGTGCCGCTCTATAAGGGCAAGAACAACGAAACCGTGACCCAGTGGGACATGAAGCGCGTGGAGAAGGCCGGACTGGTGAAGTTCGACTTCCTGGGCCTGAAAACCATGACGGTCATCGACGACGCGCTCCAGATCATCCGCGAGATGGGGGAAGAGCCGCCAGACCTCGACACCCTGCCGTTCACCGACGAAGCCACCTACGAGCTTTTCGCCAAGGGCGACACCGACGGCATCTTCCAGGTGGAAAGCCAGGGCATGCGCAAGTATCTGCGGATGCTTAAGCCCAACTGCTTCGAAGACATCATCGCCATGCTGGCCCTGTACCGGCCCGGACCGCTGGGGTCGGGCATGGTCGAGCTTTTCATCCGCCGCAAGCACGGCGAAGACCTTGTCGAGTACCCGCATCCGCTCCTGGAAGAGACGTTAAAGCCCACCTACGGCGTCATCGTCTACCAGGAACAGGTCATGAAGATCGCCCAGGTGCTGGCCAATTTTTCGCTGGGCGCGGGCGACCTTCTGCGCCGGGCCATGGGCAAGAAAAACGCCGAGGAGATGGGCAAGCAGCGCGGCTTTTTTGTTGAAGGCTGCGCCCAAAACGACATCCCCGAGAAAAAAGCCAACGAAATTTTCGACTTGATGGAGAAGTTCGCGGAGTACGGCTTCAACAAGTCCCACAGCGCCGCCTACGCGCTCATTTCCTACCATACCGCCTATTTGAAGGCCCACTATCCGGTCGCCTTCATGGCCGCGCTCATGACCTCGGACATGGAAAACCAGGACAAGCTGCTGCAGTACATCGCCGCCTGCCGCGACAACGACCTGACGCTCCTGCCGCCCGACGTCAACGCCGGCTATCCGCACTTTTCGGTCAAGGACAACAAGATTCTCTACGGCCTGGCCGCCGTCAAAAACGTTGGCCGCGACGCCGTGGCCGAGATCGTGGCCGCCCGGGAAGAGGGCGGTCCCTTCACCTCGCTTCTGGATTTCACCTCGCGCGTCAACATGCGCAAGATCACCAAGCGGGTCATCGAATATCTCATCAAATGCGGGGCCTGCGACAGCTTCGGCTGTTCCCGGGCCGGCCTGGCGGCCGGCCTGGACCAGGCCGCCGCCATCGGCCAGCGGCGGGCCGCCGAGAAAAACGACGGCCGGCTCTCGCTCATGACGCTCATGCCCGAAAAACCCAAGCCCACCGTGGGCCTGGGCCTGTCCTGCGCCGAGGCCAATCTTCCCGAGTGGCACCACGAAGAGATGATGGGCTTTGAAAAAGAGGCGCTGGGCTTTTACCTCACCAGCCATCCGCTTTTGGCTTACGAACGCGACTTGCGGGCCATGCGCCTGACCACCATCGCCCAGTGCGACGGCATGGAGCCGGGGGTCGAGGTGAAGCTGGCCTGCATCTGCGTTTCCACCAAGGAGATCATCACCAAAAAGGGCCAGAAGATGGCCTTTTGCAAGCTGGAAGACCATCTGGGCGGCGAGGCCGAGGCCGTGGTTTTTTCCGATGTCTACGCCGCCAGCCGCGAGCACCTCGACGCCGACGTGCCGCTCTATCTCACCGCCAAGATCGGCAACGTCGACCAGGCCGAGGGCGAAGGCAAAAAGATCATCAAGCTGCAAGCCGTGCGGCTCGATCCCCTGGTCAACATCGTCAGCGGCAGCGACGAACCCATCGAAGTCTTTGTGGCCTGCAAGGACGAGCAGCCCGTGGGCCTGAAGCCCTTGGGGGAGATCCTCAAACGCTATCCCGGCGAAAATTCGGTGCATCTCATCATGAATCTGCCCAAGGCCGTGTGCCGGTTGCGCCTGGGCCATCATTTCGGCGTCAAGCGCTGCCCCGAACTGCGCCGCGAACTCGACGCTTACGAGCAAGGCGTGTTGGGTCGCTAAGGGCGCGCGAGGGCGAGTGGAAAGGCGAAGAGTGGGGCGCTGCCCCACGCCCCGCCGGGGGGATAATCCCCCGGACCCCTTGCTTGTGTCGTTGGTCTTGGCGGATGCTCCGCCAAGACCAATGACGCGGTAGGCCGCGTAAGAACAGTGCCACGACCGACCAATCGGTCTAACTATTTAACAACCCCATGTCGGGGGTCCGGGGGGCTGAGCCCCCCGGCGGAGAGGTCCAGGAGAGGCAGCGCCTCTCCTGGCCGCC
>JAEZEM010000521.1 GCA_023417745.1 Pseudomonadota bacterium | reverse complement strand
GCGCAGCGCCTGGCCGTACGCGGCGTGGGAAAATCCGGCCAGGCAGGGGGCGAGTTCGGCCACGCGTCCGGGCTCGGCGGCGGCCAGACCGGCCAGAGCCTCGGCCGCCTGCATTTCGTCGCACCGGACCAGGGCGCCCACGACGGCGGCGGTGAGCGAGGCTTCCGGGGAATTGACCAGAGCCCGGGCCGGAGCGGCGACAATGGCCGGGTCGAGGCCCGGCGTTTCGGCCAGGGCGCGGCAGATGATCTCGGCCGATATTTCGTCGAGGTCGCCAAGGCGCGCCGCGAGCTTTTCCACCAGCCCCGGCTCGCGCAGTCGGCCGGACACCCGGGCCATGTAGCGTATCTGCTCGGCCGAAAGGTCCATTTGCAGGAGCCGGGCCAGCCACATGCCCAGCCGTCCCCGGATGAGCGCGTTTCGCAGAGGCAGGGCCGGGTATTCGTGGCGATTGGCCAAGAGGTCGAGGAGAATCAGCAGCTCGTCGGGGATGCGCTCGACGACATCCTCAATGACTTCCAGGCACAGGGCGGCTGTTTTGGGCCGCTCGGCCCGGGGACGGCGGAAAAAGGCGTTGGCGAAAAGGAGTTTTTCCTCGTCGCGAAGGTTGGCGAGCAGGGAAACGGCCAGTTCCTCGGGCAGGGTTTCCAGGTGGGTGACGGCCAGCACCTCGCCCTCGACGCCCAGGCGAAAGAGCAGGGGAAAGGCTTGTCTGGCAAAATTTTCGTCCCCGGCGTCAAGGAGCGCCGCCAGCAGAAAGGCCACCTCGGAGGCTTCGGCGGCCGTGATCGGATCGTCCACGTCGCCCCGGTCAATAAAGGCCAGGGCCTGCCGAGCCAGGGGCAACAGCGCGCCGAGGTCCGAACCCGGCGGCTGGGACAGGCCCGTGCGCAGGGTCCGCATGATGGCCCGGGCCGGCGAGCCCGGCCGGCTCACGACCGGCTCCGCTGGCGGGAAAAAGGCGGCCTAGGCCCGGGGCGCGGCGTCCACATAGAAGGAAACCTGCTTGCCGGGGTTTAAGTATTGCAGCACGTCCGGGGCAAGGTCTTCGGGACGCAGGGCCTTGACCACGGTCAGTTCGGTCTCGATGGTCAGATCGATGATGAGCGCTTCGCGCTTGGGAATGTCGGGGTGGTAGACCTTGACGCTTGGGCGCAGCGAATCGCGGATATTGGCCGAGACCACCATGCCCTGCATGGTGTTGGACAGCTCGACCAGGGAACCCGGCGGATAGACGCCGAGCTTGCGGATGAACATGGTCACGGCCTTGGGGTCCAATGGGCCACGTTTTTTATACAAGGCCTTCATGGCCTCGTGGGGCGTGCGGACAGGCGTGCCGTCCTTGGCGTTGCACAACCGGTCGTAGACGTTGGCCACGGCGGCGATGCGCGCTCCGAGCACCACGGCCGAGTCCTGGAGCCGGCCCGGAAAACCCGTGCCGTCAAGGAGTTCGTGGTGCTGCAGCACCAGCATCTGGGCGGCGGGCGGAAACCCGGGCACGGCGGCCAGCATCTTGGCCCCGATTTTCGGGTGCTCCATGTAATATTCCTTGAGCACCTTGTTCATGGTGATCATGTTGCCCTTGGAAAACCGCTGGATGGGGATGCGCCCCTTGCCGACGTCGTGGAAAAGCGAGCCGATGCCCACTTCTTCTATGGCCGCCTTGTCAAGGCCGGCCTCTTTGGCCAGCATCATGGAAAGCACGGCCACGTTGAGGGCATGGTAATGCTTGGCCTCGTCGCGCATCTTGGCGGTCATGACGTTTATGAGCACGTCAAGGTCCGAGAGGAACGTCTCGGCCATGGGACCCACCACCTCGCCGGCCGCTTCGAGGACCTCGGCGTTGGGGGAACTGACCTTTTTAAGGGCCTCGACCACCTTGTCCATGGCCTTTTCGTAGCGTTTCTCGCAGGCGGCGAAGCGTTCCAGACGGTCCTTGTTGCGTTCGATGGTCTCGCGCTTGAGGCTGGACAGTTCGGCCGAGACCGGGGTGCGGGCGGCGGACCAGGGGCCTTTCTGGCGTTTGCCGGCCAGGCCGTCGAGTTCTTCCAGGGAGATGGGCAGGCGGTCGGACTTGTCAGGGATGCAGTAAACGTGGGCCAGCCCCAGGGCCATGACTTTGGCCACATCGGCGTCGCTGCGCAGCTTGAAGCCTTTGGGCGCAAAAGGATGGGCCAGACCGGGCTCGTCGATGCGGATGAAGAGCCCGGGGCACAATTGTTCCACTAATATGGGATATTCGTCTATCTGCATGATTGTTCCCGCCAGGCTCCGGCGTCCGGGCACATCGGCCCTGGCGACTTCGCGTCGGCTTCACAGGGTATACGCGCGGGGAAAAAAAACTGTCAACTCGGCGGCTTTGGCTTGCAGGCCAGAGCCCTTGCCGAAAGGGTCCCAGGCCGGCTATGGATAGGTGAGGACCAGTGAAAAGCCCTATGCCCCAGTCGCCCCTCCCACAGACCAGGCCAAAACCGGGTCACAAGCCCGTCAAGGGCGTTTTTTCCATTGAATCCCAGAAGTTCTTGGGCATCGGCGGCATCGGCCGGGCCGGGCAGCGGCTTTTTTTCTACGCCGAGCAGCCGGCTGATTCGGATCAGGTGCTCATGCAGCGCTTAAGCCGCGATTTCATCCCCACCGGAACCCGGCGAGCCATCAGCCGCGAGCAGCTTTTCACCCAATACCAGCCCGAGCCCTCAATCTATCTCAACAAGGTCGTGCCGGTCATGCGCCGCCTGGAGGAAGCCGTCAGCGCGGCCGATGGTCACCGGCAACGTCAGGAGCTTTTTGCCGCCGAGTTCGAATACAAGGGCGTGCTGCAGCTGGACGAAGAACATGTCCGGGCGGCCTTTGGCCTGGGGCTCACCTATCTGGAGCGCCAGGAGAAGCACAACGCCGACGTGGTCTTCCACAAGATCATGCGCATCGAGGCGGCGTTTACGCCCGAGCACAAGCATCTGTTCAACGAATTCGGCATCCAGATGCGCAAGCTGGGCATGTACGACGAGGCCATGCGCTATTACAGCCAGGCCTACCGCCTGTGCGACACCGACGAGCACTTGCTCTACAACATGGCCCGCACGCTTTATGAGAAAGGGCGCGTGAAAAGCTGCCGGGCCATGCTGAGTCAAGCCCTTCGGCTCAATCCCGAATTTCCCGAGGCGCGGGCCTTTCTGACCTATCTCGAATCCCTGGCCCGGGGCGAGGCCGCCACGGAGCCGCCGCTTTCCGCCGCTACCCTGGACAAACCTCCCGGCGTCCTGGACGAGCCGCCGCCGGGCCAGGGCCATTGACAAGGCGTCGGCGGCTCTGCAAAGACGGCGCGTTTTGCGCGCTCACCAAAGGCTGATCCTGGACGCCGTCGCGTCTAGTCGTACAAAGGAGCATAGCCATGGGCAACGTCAAGGTCGGCGTCAAGCTGTTCGCCTCTGTGTGCGTCACCGCGCTGCTCACCCTGGTCGTCGGGGTGCTTGGCTATCAGGGCCTGGTCGGTCTCGGGTCGGCCCTGTCCCGGGTGACGGGCGACGCCCTGCCGTGCGTGGCCGGCCTGGGCATGGTCAAGGAAGGCCTGCTCGCCGCTCAGTCGGCCGAGCGCACCATACTCGTGCCGGAATTGGCTAATTCCAAGGAATTCGAGCGCCAGCGCGAAAATCTGCGGGCTGGGCTGGCCCTGACCGACGCCGGGCGCGAGATCGTCGACCGTATGCCCCTGGACGAGGAAGAGACGGTCCAGTGGAAGGCTTTTAACGAAGCCCTGGCCGCCTGGCGCAAGACCAATGCCCAGGTCCTGGATTTGGTCGCCGCCGGCAAGCGCAGCAACGCGCTGACGTTGTCCATCGGCATGTCCCAGCTGTCCCAGAAAAAAGCCATGGACGCGCTTACTTTCCTGCAGGAACGCAGCCGCGGCCAGGCCGACGCCCTGGCCGTTTCTTCCCTGGAAGACGTCCATCGGCGCACGATGTTCTTAACGGCGGCCGTGGCCGCCTGTCTGCTCCTTTCCGCCGCCCTGGGCATCGTCATCACCCTGTCCATCACCCGTCCTCTGGGCAAGGGCGTGGCCTTTGCCAAGGCCGTGGCCGACGGCGATCTCGAAGCCCGCCTGGACGTGTCCGGCCGCGACGAAATCGCCGAGCTGGCCGCGTCCATGCGCCGGATGCTCGTCGCTCTTCGCGACAACATCGCCGCCGCCACGGCCCGGGGCGAGGAGGCGGCCGGCGAGGCGGCCAAGGCCCGGCAAGCCATGGAAGAGGCCGACGAACTGCGTCTGGCCGCCGAAAACGCCCGTCGCGACGGCATGCATCAGGCCGCCGAGCGCCTGTCCGAGGTGGCCGGAACCCTGTCCGCCGCCGCCGCCGCGCTTTCCGGCCATGTGGATCGGGCCACTCACGGCGCGCGCGAACAGTCCTCGCGTCTGGCCGAGGCCGCCGCCTCCATGGGGGAGATGAGCGCCACCGTCCTTGACGTGGCCCAAAACGCGGCCACGGCCGACGCCACCGCCGCCTCGGCCCGGGACAAGGCCAACGCCGGTTCCGACGTGGTGCGCCGGGCCATGGCCGGCATCGGCACGGCCCGGGACAAGGCCCAAGCCCTGGCCCGGGACATGGACGCCCTGGGCGGGCAGGCCGAGGGCATCGGCCGGGTGCTTGGCGTCATTGCCGACATCGCCGACCAGACCAATCTTTTGGCGCTCAATGCCGCCATTGAGGCAGCCCGGGCCGGCGAGGCCGGGCGCGGCTTTGCCGTGGTCGCCGACGAGGTGCGCAAACTGGCCGAGAAAACCATGGCCGCCACGGCCGAGGTCGGCCAGGCCGTGCGCGACATCCAGGCTGGGGCGCGCCAGAGCGTGTCCGGCGTGGGCGAGGCCGTGACCGCCATCGAATCGGCCAACCAATTGGCCGGGGAGTCCGGCCAGGCCCTGTCCGCCATCGTGGGCCTCGTGGAAACAGCTTCGGATCAGGTGCGCTCCATCGCCGCCGCCTCCCAACAGCAGTCGGCGGCCTCGGATTCCATCGAGGCGGCCGTGGCCGCCGTGGGAACGGTGTCCAAGGACACGGCCGACGCCATGGAGCAGGCGGCCGGGGCCGTGGCCGACCTGTCCGAGCAGGCCAGGATCATTGAGGCGCTCATCGAGGAGCTGCGGGGCGAAGAAATCCTCACGGCTCTGCCGTCCTGATCGGCCGCGCCGCCTTGACCCGGCCGGGCAAAGCGCCTACACATGGGCGTTTCCGTTTCGGGTATGCGGCGCCATCACGACGCCATCCGGGAAGCTCCCCGGAAAACGCTCCAGCACGAGGGTTGGATCATGGGTGTTCGGACTGATTTCATCTGGATGGACGGCGCAATGGTGCCCTGGGACCAGGCCAACGTGCATGTCCTGACCCATACGCTGCATTACGGCGTGGGCGTGTTCGAGGGCATCCGGGCTTACGAATGCACCGACGGCTCGTCGGCCGTTTTCCGCCTCGACGAGCATATCGAGCGCCTGCTCGGCTCGGCCAAGGTCATGGGCATGAAGGTTCCCTTCAGCCACGAACAGCTGGCCGAGGCCTGCGTCGAGACGCTTAAGGCCAATAAAATGACCGCCGGCTACATCCGGCCCCTTATTTTTATCGGCTCCGGCGAGGCCATGGGCGTCAACCCCGGCCCCAACCCGGTGCGCGTGGCCATCGCCGTCTGGCCCTGGGGCGCGTATCTTGGGGCCGAGGCCCTGGAGCGCGGCATCCGCATCTGCACCTCCAGCTACACCCGCCACCACGTCAACGTCATGATGACCAAGGCCAAGGTGGCCGGCAACTACGTCAACTCGGTGCTGGCCAAGACCGAAGCCCTGGCCGACGGCTACGACGAGGCCCTGCTTCTCGATCCCACCGGCTACGTGGCCGAAGGCTCGGGCGAAAACGTCTTTATCGTCAAAAAAGGCGTCATCAAGACGCCGCCCCTGACTTCCATCCTGGCCGGCATCACCCGGGACAGCCTCATCACCCTGGCCAAGGAGCTTGGCTACACCGTGGTGGAGCAGCTTTTCACCCGCGACGAAGTCTATATGGCCGACGAGGCCTTTTTCTCCGGCACCGCCGCCGAACTGACCCCCATCCGCGAACTCGACCGCCGGGTCATCGGCGAAGGCCATGCCGGACCGGTGGCCAAAGCCCTGCAGGCCGCCTTTTTCAAGGTGGTCAAGGGCGAGAACCCGGCCTACGCCAACTGGCTGCGCCGTTATAGCCTGTAACCTTTCCCGGGCGGCCGCAACCCTGTCGCGACCGCCCGGACCGCCTCGATGAGCACAATAAGCCTTACCGCCAAATACCGGCCCCAGCGTTTCGCCGACGTGGCCGGGCAGGACGCCGTCAAGCGCATCCTGTCCCGGGCCGCGGCCGAGGATCGCATTGCGCCGGCCTATCTTTTCAGCGGCACACGCGGCGTGGGCAAGACCACCCTGGCCCGGGTGCTGGCCAAGGCGCTCAACTGCGAGACCGCGCCCACGGGCGAACCCTGCAATGTCTGCTCCCAGTGCCGCCAGATCACGGCCGGGGTCTCGCCCGACGTCATCGAGATCGACGCCGCCACCCACGGCAAGGTCGACGACGCCAGACGCCTCAAGGAAGACGTGGGCTACGCGCCGCTTAACAGCCGCTACAAGGTCTTCATCATCGACGAAGCCCACATGTTGACCACGGCGGCTTTCAACGCGCTGCTCAAAACCCTGGAAGAGCCGCCCGGACGCGTCACCTTTATCCTGGCCACCACCGAGCCCCACAAGTTTCCGGCCACCATCATCAGCCGTTGCCAGCATTATCTGTTCAAGCGTCTGGCCCAGGTTGAGCTGGAAGACCATCTCTC
>JAEZEM010000215.1 GCA_023417745.1 Pseudomonadota bacterium | reverse complement strand
CCGACTTCAAGACCTATGTCGGGAACAATTATACGCCCCCGCAAGGCGCTGATCCGTATATGCCTTACACCCAGTTCATGGACTTCATCTTCGGCGAATTGGCCACAAGCCTGCTGGGCGGCTTTGTGCTCAGTCCCTACGGCTCCCAGCCCAGTTCCAGCTGGTGGACGCTCGGCAAGGCGTTCTCGCTGGTCCAGGCCAATCCGAACTATTACAACAGGTACGCCAACGTCGTGTACACCTTGTCCAATAACGAGGTCTACAGCACCTCCTACACGGACCGGTTCGGCAAGGTGTCCATCAACAGCGTGCAGTACGGCGGCGCTTCGGTCAATTCCTGGGTTGTCGGCATCGGCGCGCCGTTGCCGGCCGGCCTGGCGAACGCGCCGCAGGATTTGCTGCTGCTCAACCAGAACTGATCAGACCGCCAACCCGGTTTCGCCGCGCGCCCGGGCTGTCGGCAACAAAACAGTCCGTCCGGCCGACGGCGTCGGGGAGCTTGGCCGCTCCGGCGCGGCCATGGCGGCTTGGCGCGAACAAGGACACCCATGCCCCGTCTGTTTGTCGGCATCGGCCTGCCGCCGGCCCATCAGGCCGTCGTGGCCGGGCTCGTCGCCCGTCTGCGGCCCCTGGCCCGCGGGCCGGCCACCTGGACCCGGCCGGACAATGCCCATCTGACGCTCAAGTTCCTGGGCGAGACCGACGCCGCCCGGCTGCCGGACATCACGCAGGCCCTGGGAGGCGTCGCCTTCGCACCGTTTTCCCTGGCCGTGGCCGGCGGCGGTTTTTTCCCGTCCCCGTCCCGCCCCCGGGTGGTCTGGGCCGGGCTGGCCGAGGGGGTCGGTCCCTGCCGGGCCCTGGCTTCCGGCGTGGACGCCGCCCTGGCCCGGATCGGCTTTGCCGCCGAGGCCCGACCCTTTGCCGCTCACCTGACCCTGGGACGGCTGCGCGACGCCTCAAGCGGTTGCGACGTCCGGGGCATGTTGGCCGTGCTTGGCGAAACCGTCTGGCCGCCGGCGACAGTGGAGGCGTTTGCGCTCTACGAGTCGGCCCTGGGTCCCCAGGGACCGCGCTACGTCCCGCTGGTCCGTTTTGCCGGCCAAGAGTAATGGCCTGGCCAGGGGCCGGCCTCCCGTCGCCTTGTCGCCGGTAGCCTTTAGCGCTGCCCTGACTGCGGCCTGCGACGCTGCCCAATGCCCGGGCGGTCCTCTCCCTGCGGCCGGGGGGCGCAAAAAAACCGCCCGCGCGGGACGGCGCGGGCGGTTTCGGAACAGTCCTGCGGACGCCAGGCGCGTCCGGGCCGGGACAGCTACACGAGGTAGTCGCCCCGATTGAATTTGAACTTCTCGGTAACGGTCATGACTTCCATTTCGTTGACCAGGGAACCGAGGCTTGCGCTGGCGCCTTCAGGCAGATCTTCCTTGAGCTGCTGCACGCCGTTTTCAATGTTTTGAAGAACGCCGTACGCCTGCTTGAGGGAATCCCCGCCGCTGCCGGCGGCCAGCGTGTCGGCGTAATTCTCCCACTTGGCCAGCAAGGTGTCCATGTTGTTCATAACCGCGCGCTCTTGTTCGGTGATGTCCCCCACGGCGTCGGTGGTTTCGACGCCCTGAAGGCTGGCGAGGTCGATTCCGGTCAGGCTCGACAGCGGCGGCGCAGCCAGTCCCGTGGACTGCGCCTCGCCGGATGAGCCGGTTTCCTTGGCCAGGATGGCGGCGAAGGCGTCCGAACTTTCCCGGGTCCCCGTGGACTGTTCCGTGGGCTGCCGCAGGGCGGTCAGTTGGTCGGTCTGGATCTTCATCGGCCTTCCCCCCCGTTGACGTTTGCCAGTTACAAGCAAAAAACTTGCCAGATAGGTCTTTTTGGCTAACGCAGCGGATTTTCAGTCAAAGTAAATTTTACGGGCGGCATTTTTTGCCTCTTCGCTCCGCCCGCGCCTATTCCATAAGACACCGTAAACGCCTTGTCTATTGCCGGCCACTTTGGCATCCTGACCAGACGACGGGTCGCGTCGTTCTCTTCGGCCGATCCGGCGGAAACTTGAGCGCGGGAATGGCCCACGCCCGGAAAAAAGGAGCGTCCTATGGCCAGCGTCAACACGATCGTGTGCGCCGTGGATTTCTCGGAAGGCTCGCCCAGGGTGGCCGAATATGCCGCTACCTTGGCCAAGGCCACCGGGGCCAGGCTTGTGTGCGTCTATATTGCCCCATCCCTGGCCGAATACGTCGGCTTCAACGTGCCCCAGGCAGCGCTGGACAGCTTCGTCGGCGACGTGGTCTCCTCGGCCGGACAGACCATGGACGCCTTCGTGACCGAGCATTTCGCCGGCCTGCCGGCCAAGGGGCTGGTCCTGGCCGGCTATCCGGCCGAGGAGATCCTGGCCGCCGCCGAGGAACAGCATGCCGATCTCATCGTCATGGGCACCCATGGTCGCACCGGCATCGACCGCATCATCTTCGGCTCCGTGGCCGAAAAGGTGGTCAAGTCGGCCCGTTGCCCGGTGCTGACCGTCAAGCCCCGCGAGGAAGCGTAAGGCCCGACGCCGACGCGGCGTCCGGTATGAAGTGGATGGATACTGGGGGCGGTGGGCATAAGCCAAGAGAAGAATGCCTCCGGCGGCCGCAGGCCCCCGGACCCCCCAAATAGGCAATATGTCGGCGTGAGAGAATGCCCTCCGGCACGTCGGCAGTGGAAACGGAATATCCCATCGGGGACGGCCGCCCGGCGGCCGTCCCCGCCACCTTGCCGCCTGCCCGCTGCCGGGCAGACATTTTTTGGAGCAGCCCCATGCAGCCCAGTGACCGGGTCCGGGAAGAAGTGCGCGGTTTCACGCCCTACGCCCCCGGGCTTTCCATGGAAGAGATCAAGGAAAAATACGGCCTGTCCCGGGTCATCAAGCTGGCCAGCAACGAAAACCCGCTGGGCGCTTCGCCCCTGGTCAAGCGGGTGCTGGCCCGAAAGGCCGACACCGTCTTTCGCTATCCCCGGGCCGGCAATCCGGCCCTGGTCGCCGCCTTGGCCGCTCGCCACGGCGTGCCGCGCCAGTGCGTGGTGGCCGGCAACGGGTCGGACGAGATCATCGACCTGCTCGTGCGCGTCACCTGCCGCCCGGGCCGGGACAACGTGGTGGCCTTTGACCCGTGCTTTTCCATCTACGTCCAGCAGACGCGCCTTTGCGGCGTGACCCTGCGCCAGGCCAAGCTCGGGGACGATTTCGCCTTTGACCTGGGCGCCCTGGCCGGGGCCTGCGACGACGACACCTCTTTGGTGTTTTTGACCAACCCCGACAACCCCTCGGGCTACGCCGTGCCGGCCGACGACGTCCTGGCCCTGGCCCGGGCCATCCCCAAGCGGGCGCTTCTCGTGGTGGACGAGGCCTACGCCGAATTCGCCGAGCCCGAGGCCGCCTATTCCACCATGGCCCGGTTTAACGAGACCGACAACGTGGTGGTGCTGCGCACCTTTTCCAAGCTCTACGGCCTGGCCGGCCTGCGCTTGGGGTTCGGCGTGCTGCCGCCGGAAATCGCCAACTACCTGCTGCGGGTGCGCCTGCCCTTTAGCGTTAACCTGCTGGCCGAGGCCGCCGGCCTGGCCGCCCTGGAAGACGTGGACTTTGTGACTGCCAGCCTTGAGGCCGTGCGCCGGGGGAGGGCGCTTGTCGCCGAAAAGCTGGCCGCCCTGGGCTGCACGGTGTTCCCGTCCCAGGCCAACTTCCTCATGTTCACGCCGTCGCTGCCGGCCGCCGACGTCTTCGAGGGCCTGCTCAAACGCGGCATCATCGCCCGGGCGCTCAAAAGCTACGGCCTGCCCCACATGCTGCGCGTCAGCATCGGCAACGACGAGGAAAATGACGCGTTCCTGGCCGCCATGAAGGACATCGTCGACAACGGCTTCTAGTGTCGTGTCCCTTAAAAAATACGCGAGTATTTTTTAAGAAAAATTTATGGTTTTAGGATTTTACCAGCGAATTGTCCTGAAGGCTTTCCGTGGACGCGACACTTGAGCCGCGTCCGCCAGCGGAACTGATTTGCACAGCCGCCGATGGCGACATCGGCTCTCCACGGATGTCCATGAACACAGCCGATCACGCCGCCGCGCGGCGCATCATCACCATCGACGGCCCGGCCGGAGCCGGCAAGACCAGCGTGTCGCGCCAGGCGGCCGGGGCTCTTGGCCTGCCCTATCTCGACACCGGGGCCATGTTCCGGGCTCTGGCCCTGCGCCTGGGGCCGGGCGGCCACGAACTGCCGGAGGACGCCATCAAGGCGGCCCTGGAGGCCATGGCCTTTGATCTGGCCGGCAGCGGCGCCGACACGCAGCTCCTCATCGACGGCGCGCCCCTGCCCGAGGCCGCCCGCACCGAAGCCGTGGGGGCCCTGGCCTCGAAGCTGGCCGCCCTGCCCGTGGTGCGGGCCGGCCTTCGGGCCGTGCAGCAGGCCCTGGGCTGCCGCGCCGATCTCCTGGCCGAGGGCCGGGACATGGGCACGGCCGTGTTTCCCCAGGCGGCCTGCAAGATTTTCCTGGACGCCGCCGCCGAGGTCCGGGCCGCCCGCCGGGTGCGCCAGCTTGAGTCCCTGGGCCGGCCGGCCGACTACGCGGAGATCCTGGCCGCCATCGAAGCCCGCGACCATCAGGACCGCACCCGGGCCGAGTCGCCCCTGGTCGCCGCCGACGACGCCGTGGTCATCGACACCTCGGGCCTGACGGAAGACGAGGTCCTGGCCGCCGTGACGGCGGCCGCTCGATCCGCCGCGCCGTAACGACCACCCCTTGCCAAGGAGTCCCCATGCTCGACCGGTTCAAGAAACGCCTGCGCCAGGGCCAGGGCCAGGGCCAGGGCCAGGGCTTCGCCCCCGAGGCCAAGTCCCCGTTTCCGGAGCGGACAGGCTTCACGCCGCATGTCATGGTCTACACCTTGGGCGCCGACGGGGTGACCATCCGCCGCTACGACGGCCTGGGCGAGGATGAACCGGTCCTGCCCGAGGGCTGCGTCTCCTGGGTGCGGGTTGTCGGCGTCCACGACTCCGAGCTGGTGCGGGCCGTGGCCCGGCGCTTCAGTCTCCACCCCCTGCTCGTCGAGGACATCCTGGACACCGGCCATCGGCCGGTCATCGAGGACTACGACGAGCACATCTTCATTTTACTGCGGCTCTTGGCCTACGATCCGGCCGAGCAGCGCGTCCTGGCCGAGCAGGTAAGCCTGGCCGCCGGCGAGGGCTTTGTCCTCACCTTTCAGGAACGCGAGAAAAATCTTTGGGACGACGTGGCCTTGCGTTTGGAGAAGGGTGGCGGCAAGCTGGCCAAGCGGGGCCAGCCCCATCTGACCCATGCCCTGGTTTCGGCCATTCTCGACGAATACATCCTGACCCTTGGCCAGCTGGCCGAGGAAATCGAGGGCTTCGAACAGGAACTCCTGGCCAATGGGGACAGCAATGTCCTGACCCGCATCTACCACCACAAGCGCGAGGTGCTGTTCCTGCACCGCTCCTTGTGGCCCCTGCGCGAAGTCCTCGGCCGCTTCGTCAAGGACGAATCCATCGCTTCGGACCCGGCCACGGCGGTCTTGTGGAACGATATCCAGCAGGACGTGTATCAGGTCCTCGACGCCGTGGAGACCTTGCGCGAGATGCTCTCGGAGATGGTCGGGCTGTCCATGACCAAGGCCGAGCTGCGCATGAACGCCGTGGGCCAGTATCTGACCCTGGTGGCCACGATCTTCTTGCCGCTCAACTTCCTGGTCGGCTTTTTCGGCATGAATTTCGACAATCTGCCGTTTAAGAGCGAGGAGTGGGGCATCTATGCCCTGCTGGGGCTGATGGGCCTGACCGTCGTCGGCATGACGGCCTATTTTTACCGCAAGCACTGGCTGGCCGGCGCGTCATCGGGCGAGGGAGCCTAGGGACGGCCGAGCCGGCTACGGCGCTGCCGGGCGCTTGGGAGCGGGGGGGAATTCCGTGAAGTAGCGCTCCACGAACTCGTCGATGACGAGTTCGGGCTTTTCGGCCTCCACCACGGCCTTGTCGAAGACCCGCATCTCGCGCGGCGTGGAAGGGTAGGGCCAGACGTAGACCGCCTGGCGGAAGTGTTCGGACAGAAAGGGCATGAGTTCGTGGGCAAACGAATCCCGAAAGACCACGGCCGAGGGCAGGGAGGGGTCGCCGGTGCTCATGGTCACGGTGGGCTGGAAAAGCGCCTTGGGAACGGAAGGATTGGCCACTTCCACGGCCCGGCGGGGGGTTCTCGGCACGAAGGTCACCCGCTCCTCGGGGAAGCGGTCGCTTAGGGCCAGCATGCTGGCCAGACCGCCGGTCAGGCCGGGGGTGATGCTGATGTCGTAGTCGCCCCGGATGGTGGGCGCGAATTCCGGCCGCCATCGGGCCAGACGCAGCATGATCTCGATATAGCCGGCGAACGCGCCGTAGGTCGTCCAGTGCGTGTCCGTGCGGTAGTAGGCCAGGGCTTTTTCCTTGACCGTGCGCATGGCCGGACGCAGGTCCAGGATGTTGACGCCGGCCGCCGTCAGGGCGTCCACCAGCTGGTCGGTGCGGTCCTGGGGACTGACCTTGTTGAACTGGGCCGGCAGATGCTCGGGGTAGACCGTGTGCTTGTTGGGAGCCACCACCAGCAAATAGTGGATGCCCCGGGCGGTCAGCCAGTCCTGGCGGTCGCGGTAGACAGCCACCCAGCGGGCCAGGTCGCTTGGGGTGTAAAGCCGCGTGGCCCGGTAATCTTCCACCACGTTGAGCTCGGGATTTTCCTGGGCCAGGAACAGCCAGTTGTCCTTGCCCCGGATCACGGAGTGGTAGTGGGAGCTCGCTTGCAGGATGTCGAGATCAAGGAGGTTTTGCAGGCGCACAAGGTTCTTGCGAAACCCGTAGGTCTTGTCCAGAAAGCCCCGCTGCAGCACGTTGAAGGCCTTGAAAAGCTGGGAAAACGAAATTTCCGGCAGCGGAGCCGGGTCGTTTTCCATGAGATCCACCGGCGGGGCGATGTGAAAAATGCTGTCCAGGGCCGGCAGCGTCAGGAACACGAGAAAAATGAGCGCCGCCGCCGAGGCCGTGGCCTTGCGCCAGAGGCTTGAAGCCTGAGCCGTCGTCATGCCGTTGCCGCGTCC
>JAEZEM010000426.1 GCA_023417745.1 Pseudomonadota bacterium | reverse complement strand
ACACGGCTCACTGGCCGAGGCGGCCCTGCGCGTGTTTTCCGGCCCCTTTTGCGACGAAGACGCCTTTGCCGCCATGGTCCAGGCGGCAAGCCAACTGCCCGACGCCCGGGTCGCCCGCTTCACCCCGGATTTTCCGGCTGTGCTGGCCGGTTGTAACCTGTCCGTGAGCCTGGCCGGCTACAACACCGTCATGGCACTGCTCGCCGCCCGTTGTCGGGCCCTGGTCATGCCCTTTGACCAGAACCGAGAACAGCGCCTGCGCGCCGAGCGTCTGGCCAGCCTGGGCCTTTTGGGCGTTCTCGAACCGTCGCAACTGGCTGCGCCGCTCCTGGCCCCCCGCCTGGCCGCCGCCCTTGCCGCCCCACCGCCTCCGCCCGGGCGCATAGACCTGGACGGCGCGGCCAAGGCGGCGCAGTTTTTGGTGGAAATACGGTAAGAGAGAAGAGGGAAGATGCCTCCGGCGGCCGGGGGCCGCAGGCCCCCGGACCCCCCGAATGGGGAAAGGGGTAAAGGGGGAGCGGCGGGGATTGGCTCTCTCCGTCGGCTGGGAGCCTGAGGCTCACGAAAGGGGAGAGGCCTTAGGAGCGCAGGTAGACGGCGTCGCCCGAGGCGATGCGGCCGGCCGGGTCGCGGTGGAAATCGTAGACCCCGTCGAGCGTCAGTCCGAAACCCTGCAAATAGGCCGTCAGCTCGTCCAAGAGCGCCTGCCCGGCATAGAGCGGATAGAGCGCCGCCTCGGCCACCACCACGGCCACCTCGCCCAAAAGCCCCGACGCCCCTCGCAAGGCCGGCAATTCGTAGCCCTGCAAATCAAGCTTGATCACGTCGGCCCGCGTAAGCGCCGCGTCCAGCCGGACCACCGGCACGTCCACCATTGCCGTCTCCGTCAGCTCCTGGTTCGCATACTTGGCATGAATGCCCGTGGGCGCAAGCAGCGAGGACAGCGTGGGGCGCGACATCACCGTTAAAGGCAGCACCGCCGCCGCCTCGCCCAGGGCTACGGCATGGACCGTCAGGCGCGGCTCGTCGGCGAACCGCTTGGCCAGCTTGCGGGCAAGGATCGGCTGCGGCTCGAAGGCTTCGACCCGACAGCCGGGCAGGGCGGCCAGAAACCGCGCCGCCACCCGCCCCTTGTTGGCCCCGCCGTCCACCACCACCGGCGCATCCGGAAGCGCCAACCCGGCCAGTCGTCCGAAAAAGGCTTCGACGCTCATGCCCGGCCCGGCCTTGTCGGCGCGCCAAGGCTCGGCGCGTCGTCATTATCGTCGGCCGCAGCCAAGGCGTCGCCCAGGTCGTCAGAGTCCGGCCCGTCCGGTTCCTCGGCCAGGGGATCAATGGGCAGCTGCAACGTGAAGCCGGCCTCGGTCGTGTGCTGGGCAAAGGTCAGGGAGCCGCCCATGTTCTTGACGATTCTGTAGGCCAGCGGCAACCCCAGGCGCTCGTCGCCTTCTTCGAAGGGCAGAAACAGCACCTCCGGATCGACCACCGGACGCGAGGGACGGAAGGTCACATCCAGGTGGGCGTACCGGGCGTGGCGCGAGGTGGTCAGATGGACGGTCTGGCCGGCCGGGCTGCGGCTGACGGCAAAGCGGGTCAGGCTCGTCACCACCTGGGTGAGCAGATCCGGGTCCAGGCGCAGGTCGGGCAGCCCCCCGGCCAGGTCGGTCGCCGCCACGATGCCCCGGGCGGCGAATTCCGGAGCCAGGAAGTCCAGGGCGGCCGTGGCGATGGCCCGCAGCGAACACAGGCGCGGCCGCAGGTCCACGGGATGCAGGTAATTGCGGATCTTGTCGAGAATGTCTTCCAGCCGCCGGGCCTCGGACAGGATGATGCCGGCTTCCCGAGAGTCCGGCAGCCGGGCTTGCAGGCGGTGGGCGAACCCGGCGATGGAGAACAGGGGATTGCGGATTTCGTGGGCGACCTCGGCGGATATTGCCCCGAGAGTCTTGAGCTTTTCCTCCTGGACCACGAACCGTTCCAGCTCTACCCGGTCGGTGATGTCGACCACGATGCCCTCGATCTGGCGATCGTCGCCGCCGGCTTCGTCCCGGGCCGAGGGGATGGCCCGCAGCAGGGCGTGGATGGTCGCGCCGTTTTTGTGCAGGAACCGGCATTCCTCGGTGTGGGACGTCTTGCCCGGGCCAAGGCTGTCGCGCAGCCAGGCCGTGACCCGCTCCCGGTCCTCGGGATGGAGCCGGGCCGGGAAAAAGCCCGGCCCGGCCATGGCCTCGGCCCGGGAAAACCCCAGCAGCGGCCGGCAGAACTTGTTGATGAACGTCAGCTCCAGGCGCTCGTCCAGGATGAAGACCAGCAGCGGCAGGCTCTGGACCAGGGTGAAATAGCGGCTCTCGGCCTGTTTGACGGCCCGGGCCAGTTCTCGGCGTTCCAGGGCCGCGTCCAGGGCGTGGGCCAGCAGATCGAAGCTGACGATGGGTTTTTGCAGGTAGTCGGCCGCGCCCAGGCGAAAGGCGCGGATGACGCCGTCTATGCCGTCCTGGCCGGAGATGACGATGACCGGCGGCGCGTCATGTTCCCGGGACAGGGCTTCGAGGACGCCGAAGCCGTCGCGCCGGGGCAGACGCAGGTCAAGCAGCACGGCGTCGGGGCGGATTGCCGCGATGCGGCTCAAGGCTTCGTCCCCGTCGCCAGCCTCGGTGACGGCGTAGCCGGCGATTTCGAGCCAGGCGCAGACCGGGCGGCGCACGTTCTCGTCGTCTTCCACCACCAGGATTTTGGCGATTTTGTCGGACATGGCAAACCTCTCCGGGATTTCGGGCCAATGCGAGTCTAGCGCTTTTCCAGAAAAGTCGCCAGCCGGCAGGCGTTTGTCGCGGGTTTGTCATCGTCGAGATTTTTATATTGCAAAAATGTCAACCTTGGGCTAGTCAGAAGGCGTCGACGCGGCGGAAGGCAGCCCGCCCGGCCTTGGAGAGGGCCGCGAGGGGCTGCTGGAGGCAGAAAACGCGACGACGTCGGCAGAGGATTCTTCGACAAAAACGTCATCAGAGGGGGAACCATGAACGCGGCAGATACCGCTTTCGTGCTCATTTCGGCGGCCCTGGTCATGCTCATGACGCCGGGTCTGGCTCTTTTCTACGGCGGCATGGTCCGTACCAAGAACATCCTTGGCACGCTCATGCACTCCAACATCCTGCTTGGCACCGTGTCCGTGCTGTGGGCCATCGTGGGCTACAGCCTGGCCTTTGGCGGCGACATCGGCGGCATCATCGGCAACTTCGACTTTGCCTTCCTTAACGGCGTCGGACAGACGGCCAAGGAAGGGATCGACAACATCCCGCACCTGGCCTTCATGATCTTCCAGTGCATGTTTGCCGTCATCACCCCGGCGCTGATCACCGGCGCGTTTGCCGAGCGCATCAAATTCTCCGGCTTCCTGCTCTTCACCGCCCTGTGGCTGTTGGTCGTCTACTGTCCCATGGCCCACTGGGTCTGGGGCGGCGGCTGGATGGCCAAGATGGGCGCTCTCGACTTCGCCGGCGGCGCGGTCGTCCATATGAGCTCCGGCGCTTCCGCCCTGGCCGCCGTCCTCTATCTGGGACGCCGCCACGGCTTCGGCAAGCAGTCCTTTATTCCGCACAACCTGCCCCTGACCATCCTTGGCGCGGGCATCCTCTGGTTCGGCTGGTTCGGCTTCAACGCCGGCAGCGCCCTGGCCGCCAACGGTCTGGCCGCCTCGGCCTTCGTCACCACGCACCTGGCCGCCGCCGCCGCCGCCTTCAGCTGGATTCTCGTGGAGTGGTGGCATCGCGGCAAGCCCACCACTCTGGGCATGGCCTCCGGCGCCGTGGCCGGCCTGGTCGCCATCACCCCGGCCGCCGGCTTCGTTGCCCCCATGCCGGCCATCCTCATGGGCCTCATCGCCGGCGGGCTGTGCTACGGCGGCGTGCTGCTCAAGAGCTTTTTCAAGTACGACGACGCCCTGGACGTCGTGGGCATCCATGGCCTGGGCGGCACCTTCGGCGCGCTGGCCACCGGTCTTTTCGCCACCAAAGCCGTCAACGAACTCGGCGCCGACGGCCTGTTCTACGGCAACCCCGAACAGCTCTGGATTCAGTTCGTGTCCGTGGTCGCCACCTGGGTGTTCTGCTTCGTCATGACCCTGATCCTCTTTAAAATCGTGGACGTGATGGTTGGTATTCGGGTAAGCCAGGACGACGAGATCAAGGGTCTCGACGTCAGCCAGCACAGCGAAGTCGGCTACCAGCTCTAGCCAAGGATAAGGAGCGCGCCATCATGAAAAAGATCGAAGTCATCACCCGTCCCTACAAGCTCGACGAAATCAAGGAAAAGCTGACCGGCCTTGGCATCAAGGGCATGACCGTGTCGGAAGTGAAGGGCTTTGGCCGCCAGCGCGGTCACACCGAAGTCTACCGCGGAGCCGAGTACCAGGTCGATTTCGTGCCCAAGGTCAAGATGGAGCTGGTGGTCGAGGACGGCCTGGCCGTCGAGGTCATCAAGGCCATCCAGGCCGCGGCCCAGACCGGCGAAGTCGGCGACGGCAAGATCTTCGTCTCCACCATCGACGAAGTCATCCGCATCCGCACCGGCGAGACCGGCAACGCCGCCATCTAGGCAGCCTGCTTGCAACCCTTAGGGGTGAGATTAAAATAGCCGACCGGGAAGGGGGACCGCCTCTTTCCCGGTCGCTTCATTGATGGGGAACCTTCCATGCCGTCCGCACCCGACGCGCCGGTCAGCGCCGCCATGCTTGACGAGGGCAAGGGACTTCTGGGCGACGCCCTGGCCGCCGGCCAGTTGGACGTGGCCTATGTCGCCGCCCTGTCCGACGTCTACGACCGCTATTTCCGCCAGCGCCTGACCGAGTGGGCCAAGGCCAGCGCTTCGCAGGCCGACGGCTTCGCCCTGGCCGCCGTGGGCGGCTACGGCCGGCGCGAGCTGTGCCCGGCCTCGGACATCGACGTCTTGCTGCTGTTCCCGTCCGAGCCGCCTGATTGGGCCCCGGAACTGGCCCGATTCCTCTTTTTCCCGCTCTGGGACCGGGGCGTGGAGCTCGGCCATGGGGTGCGCGCCGTGCCCGGCTGCCTGGAGCTGGCCGGCTGCGATCCCAAGGTGCTGGCCTCGCTTATTGACCTGCGCTTTCTGGCTGGAGACGCCGCCGTCGTCGAAACGCTGGCGGCCCGCCTGGAGGCCGACGGCTTTCCGGCCCATGCCGCCGGATTTGTCGGCTGGCTGGAGAAGGGCAACGAGGAGCGCGGCCGGACCTACGGCGACGCCGGCGGCATGCTCGAACCCGATCTCAAAAACGGCCTGGGCGGCCTGCGCGACTGGCAGCAAGTCCGCTGGCTCATGCGCCTGGACCCGGGTCGCGAGGTCGATTCCCGCATCCTGGCCGGCGATCTGGCTACCCTGGAAGACGACGCCCGGTTCGTTCTGACCGCCCGGATGCATCTGCATCGCCTGTGCGGCCGCAAAAACGACAAGCTCTATTTCGAATTCCAGGAGCGCCTGGCCGAGGCCATGGGCTTTGGCCGCCGGGGCGACCGTCAGGCCGTGGAGCGTTTCCTGTCGCTGCTGCTGCGCCGCATGGCCGACATCAAGGCCCTGCGCCAGTCGGTCTGGCCGCTGCTGGCCGGCCATCTGGGGGCCTTGGACCTGGCCGCCCCGGCCACGCCCGTGGGCGACGGCCTGGAGGATGCCCCCGAGGGCCTGCGTTTTGCCCCGGGGCTGACCGATTTTCAGGCCATGGAGCGGGTCATGCCGCTCTTTGCCGTGTGCGCCGGCCTGGGCAAGACCCCGTCCCACGAGACCATGGGCCGGCTGCGCGGCCTGGCCGGCGAGCTTGGCCGGCTGGCCGAGGTGTCGCCGCGCACCGGCCGGATGCTCTACGACAGTTTAAGCGAAATCATGCCGGCCGACGTTTCCGGCGCGGCCCTGGACGCGCTCAGCGCCAGCGGCGTGCTGGAGGCCATCCTGCCCCAGTTCGCCCGGGTCAAGGACAACGTTTCCTACGACGTCTACCACGTCCATCCCGTGGGCCGGCACAGCCTGGAGGCCGTGCGGCTCTTGGCCGCGCTGCGCGTCGGGCCGGCCTGCCGGGCCAAGGAACTCCTTGACGGCCTGCCCCGGCCGGAGCTGGCCTACTGGGGCCTGCTCCTGCACGACGTGGGCAAGGGGCTGGGCGGAGCCCACGCCGAAAAAGGCGCTCAGCTGGCCGAGGACATGCTCTCGCGCCTGTCCGCCCCGCCCGAGGCCCGGCACATGATCGCCGCCCTGGTGCGCGAACACCTGACCCTGCCCGACACCGCCACCGGCCGCGACCTGTCCGACCGCGACGTGCTGGCCCGGGCGGCCGGCCGGGTGGCCACAGTCGAGGCCCTGGACATGCTGGTGCTCATTGCCCGCTGCGACGGGCTGGCCACCGGTCCCCAGGCCTGGACCGGCTGGAAGGAGTCCCTGGTTTTCGACCTCTACGGCAAGCTGCGCGACGCCATTGCCAAGGGCCGGCTCTTTGGGGCCGACGACGCCCGCATCATGCTGGCCGCCCGGGACAGCCTGCGCGAGGCCGCCCGGGATCGCTTCACCCCCGAGGCCCTGGAGGCCCTGCTTCTGGCCATGCCGCCGCGCTACCTCGTCAGCCAGCCGGTGGAAACTATTTTGGGCCATCTGGACCTTCTGGCCGAACTCGACGCCGCCGAGGCCGAGGACCGGCGCATGAAGCCCGGCGACCGGGCCGGCCGCGACGTGGCTGCCCTGACCTCCACGGCTCTTCCCGGCGGCGACGGTTTCACGGTCACCGTGGCCGCCCGGCAGGTGCGCGGGCTTTTTCCCACCGCCACCGGCGCGTTGGCCCTGCACGACCTGTCCATCCACGAGGCCGACGTGTTTCGCTGGGAAGACGGCGTGGTCATCCTGTCGCTGCGCACCGGCAATCCGCCTGACGTCATCTACAGCGACGAGGTCTTCGCCCGGGTGACCCGGGCCGTGCGCTACGCCCTTTGCGGCAAGCTTTTCCTGGCCTACCGCCTGGCCCAGAAGCGGGGCGGCTTTGCCGTGTCCGCGACCGTGGCCGGCCCCAAGTCGCCGCCCGAGGTGACCATCGACAACAAGGCGTCCGACCTCTTTACGGTCATCGACGTGTCCTGCGACGACCGGGTGGGTCTGCTCTACGACATCGCCCGCACCCTGGCCGAGATGGGTCTGGAAACCCATCTGGCCAAGGTCATGACCCCGGCCGGGCGGGTGCGCGACGTCTTTTACGTGCGCGGCCCGGCCGGTCGCCGGGTGGAGGACCCGGAGCAGCTGGCCGAGATCAAGGCGGCCTTGCTGCACCGCTTGGCCGACGACCTGTGTCCGCTGCGCTGAAGGCTGCCCGTGGCTGATATCCGACTGCATTCGTGGGGGTTGGCCCGGAGCCCGGTCTTGACGCGGCGCGTTGAAGCGGCGATAGATGGCTCGTGAGAGCCTGCCTGCGGCATGTTGCCGCAGGTCCAAAGGAGCCTGCATGACCGATCACGCTTCCGTATGCGTTCCGCGCATCGGCGAAACGGCCCCGGACTTCGAGGCCGAAACCACCCAAGGCATCCTGCGCCTGGAAGACTTTCGGGGAAGCTGGCTGGTGTTCTTTTCGCATCCGGCGGATTTCACGCCCGTGTGCGCCTCGGAGCTCATGGCTTTTGCCGGCGTGCGCGCCACGCTTCGCGACATGGGCTGCGAACTGCTCGGTTTGTCGGTGGATTCCATTTTCTCCCACATCGCCTGGGTGCGATCGCTTGAGGAGAAGTTCGGCGCGACCATTGATTTCCCCTTGGTCGCCGACACCACCGGCGAGGTGGCCCGGCGTTACGGCATGACCATGCCGGCCGAGTCGCCCACCGAACCGGCCCGTGTGGTCTACGTCATCGACGACCGGCAATGCGTCCGGGCGTACATGGCCTATCCCATGACCACCGGACGCAACGTCGC
>JAEZEM010000333.1 GCA_023417745.1 Pseudomonadota bacterium | reverse complement strand
CGATGGCTTCGAGTTCACGCTTGCGGATATGTTCGGCGAAAAACTTGATGTCGCCCTGGGCGGCGACCACGCGGAAGCGGGGCTTTTTTTCGCCCTTTTCGATCTTGCGACGTTCGCGAGCAAAGATCTTGGCCATGACGTCCTCCTGTGGGCACGCGCCCTCGGTTGATGTTAGGATTAACCTATGTGTTTGACGCATATATGTCAAGAGGTGTGAAGTGATGTCGGAAAAGGTGGGATCGGGCAAGCAGGACCGCTACATGCAGCCGTCGATTTTGATGGCCCTGTTGGACGGCCGGTCGCACGGCTACGAGTTGTTGCAGCACATTGGCGAGTATGGATTTTTGAAGGGCGACGCGCCGCCGGGGATGATCTACCGGCACTTGCGTCAGATGGAGGACGAGGGGCTGGTGGCGTCCCAGTGGGACGCGTCCGGGTCCGGGCCGGCCAAGCGGGTGTATGCGATCACGGACGAGGGGCGGGAGGTGCTGGACGCCTGGGTGGGCTACATGGAGCGCCACGCCGCCAGCCTGATGGCTTTCGTGGAGCGCTATCGCGGCCGTTCATAGGTTTTCCCGCCGAGGGGTCCGGGGGGCTCAGCCCCCCGGCGGGCGCGGGCAGAGCCCGCTCTGGTCGTGCTGTATTCCTTCCCTTAAGCGGCTTTGTCGCGGTGCTTGGCCAGGGCGGCGACCCAGCGGCCGTCGCCGTCGGCGCGCACTTGCAGCACGGCCTGGCCGGCCATGAGCGAGGGCCGCAGCCAGCCGCCGGTGGCGACGGTATGGCCGGGCAGGGGCGTCAGGGGGTCGCGGTCCACGCTGGCCACCTGGATGCCGCGCGCCAGCAGGTCGCCTACGGTGACCGTGTTGGGCAGGGAGCGCATGTCGCCCAGTTCGATGAACCGGCCGCACCAGCCGTGGCGGGTGAGGCCGATGGCGGCGGCCGCGCCGATGATGCCGTCGTTGGTGCCGCCAAGGCCGGCCAGGAACACGCCCGAGGCGGCAGCCATGGCCTGGTCCTGGCGCATGACGCCGCCGTTGCAGGCCAGGGCGAAGCTGACCAGGGCCTCGGACACGGCTCGGCGTTCGGCCAGGCACACGCCCGGGTCGCTGCCGTCCGGGGCGCATTCGGTCAGATAGGCGGCGGCGCGGTCAAACAGGAGCCGGCCCAGGGACGGGTCATCGGTTTCGATGACGGCGCAGGCCGAGCTGTTGTTGCTGGTGAAGGGGATTTCCGGCCGTTTGGGCAGCTGGTGGCGCAGCACGGCGCGCAGCCGGAAGCTGTCGGGCAGGGTGGCGCAGAAGTCGCGGATGGTGCGGCCGGTGCCCTTGGGCGACGTCTTGGTGTCGGTGTCGTCAAAGCCCAGGTAGAAAGTAAACACGTCCTCGCGGGTGGTCATGGCTGCTCCTTGGGGCGAGCCGCCGCGCTCGCCGGTTGGAGGGCCTTTTACCACGCGGGTCTGGGCCGGGCAATCTTAACTGCTAAAAATAACTTATATTATTTATGATATAAGCGTTCAGCGCGGCTTGGCTCCGCCTGGCGGCAGGGTTTCCTTGCCCGTGACGTGGTTCATGGAAAAGCCGTTCTGGTAGATCACGCCCGTGGCCGTATCCATGACGTATTCCTGCTCGCCGTTGGCGATATATTGGAAACGCCCGACGCTACGGCCTTCGCTGTAGAAGAACAGGAAGCAGGCCAAGGCGGCCAGCACGGCCAGCTTGAAGGCGATGTCGATGAAGTCTCTCAGTCCCTGGGGCATGGCCGATCTCCGATCAAACGTCTTCCTCGCCCTCGCGGGCCAGGCCGTATTTGCGGATGCGGTAGCCGATCTGGCGCAGGGTCAGCCCCAGCTCCCGGGCGGCGCGCGACTGCACCCAGCCGTGGCGCTCCAGGGCGTTTAAGACCTGCTGGCGCTCCATGTCGCGCAGTTCGGCCGCGTCCTCGGGCAATACCGGCAGCCGTTCGCCCTCGGCCAGCACTTCGGGCGGGATGTCGGCGATGTCGATGCGTTCCTCCGGGGCGGTCACGGCCAGCCGAGAGGCCATAAGCTCCATCTCGCGGATGTTGCCCGGCCAGTCATAGGCTTCGAGCGCCCGAAGCGCCTTGGAGGTGAGCGTCATGCGCCGGCCGCCGCGTGAGGCCTCCACGGAGAAAAGATGGTCCAGGAGCGCCGGTATGTCCTCGGGCCGCTCCCGCAGGCTCGGCACGCGGATGGCGGTCAGGGTCGCCACGGCGGTCAGTTCCGGCGACAGCGACTGCTCGCCGGGGGCCTGGAAGGCCAGCCGCGCCGTGCCCCGGCGCTCCCGGCCGCCGCCCAGACGGGCGTACGTGCCCGTGGCCAGGTAGGCCGCCAGGCGCTGGATCAGCTCCGGGTGCAGGCGATGAGCGTCCTCAATGAGCACCATGCCGCCCTCGGTTTCTTCCAAAAGTCCCGGGCCGCTGCCGCCGGCATAGCCCCGCGCCCCGCCGAAAAGCCGGCGGCCGGCCGCCGCCGGGTCGGACTCCTCCCCGGCCGCGAACACCGCAAACGGATGCACCGCCCGGGGCGAAAGCTCATGGATGAGCCGGGCCAGCACCGCTCGGCCCGAACCGTCCTCGCCGACCAGGGTCAGCGGCGCGTCGGACAGGGCCGCCCGGTCGGCCTCGGCGCGCAACTGGCGCATCACCGGGCTTTGGCCGTCGGAAAACACATGGCGGTAGCGCAGCGACACTTTGGAGCGCAAAAAAGTCAGCTCCCGGGTGAGGGCCGCCCCGCGCGACACGGCCACCCCGGCCATGTCCGCCAGCCGGCCGATAAGCCCGGCGATGAGCACGGCCGCGCGCAGTTCATCGGCCAGGCCGACCTGGCCGCCAACAAGCGCGTCGGCGAAAAAAAAGCCCGCGCAGGCGCCGCCCACGACCACCGGCGCGGCCAGCATGGCCGCCTCGTCGCGGGAAACGGCCACGTCGCCGTTGTCGTCGGCCACCACCGCCGCCGCGCCACGCCGCAACACCCGCGCCCGGGCCGCGTCCTGACCGCGCTCCAGCGTCGCCGACAAAACAAGGCTCATGTCCGGCGACCCCAGGCTGGCCCGTATAGCCGGACGCTCGTCGGCGTCGAGCAGCACCACGGCGGCATGGGTCAAGGCCGGCGTCTCGGCCAACACAGCCAACAACCCGGCCAGCATGGCGGCCAGGCTGCGGCCCGTGACCTCGGCAAGGGCCAGACAATCCACGGCCCGGCGCAGGACGGCGAAGCTCACGGCATCCATAAAAAGTCGCACTCCCTGACAACGGCGTCACGGCGCGGCAAAACGCTCGCGTCGGTGCCCTTGTTCCCGTTTTGCCGCCGGGAAGTCAATGCCGGGTGAAAGCTGAGTGAAAGAGGGAGTGGAGGCGGGGAGATGCCTCCGGCGGCTGGGGGCCTGAGGCCCCCAGACCCCCCGAATGGAAGAAAGGGGTAAAGGGGGGATGGTGAGAGGATGCAGCAGGCGTCTGCGCCAGACGACCGGGCAGGGGGAGCGGCCGGGGCTTGCGACCCCGGCCGGCCGAGGCGTCGGTTATTCGTATTTCTTGGCGTAGGCCGCGTCGTTGTAGAGCGCTTCGCCGTGGGCGTCCTTGCCGAAGGTCCGGATGATGTCCTGGCCCTTTGGGGAGGCCACGAAGTCGATGAAGCCGGCGGCCAGCTCCGAGGCCGGCTTGCCGTCGATCTGGCGGCACAGGGCGTGGTAGGTGTTGACGAGCTTCTTGTCGCCGGAAAACAGGATTTGCAGCTTGGGGGTGTTGTTCTTCTCCGCCGCCCAGGTGCTGCTGTCGGTCATGAAATAGCCCCCCTCGTCATTGGCCCGCTTGAGGGTGGCGGTCATGAAGGCCTTGGTGACGACGTACCAGTCGCCCGAGGGGGCGATGCCGGCGTCCTTCCAGGTGTCGGTTTCCTTCTTATGGGTGCCCGAGTTGTCGCCGCGCGAGAAGAACGTGGCCTGGGCTTGGGCGATCTTGCGGTAGGCGTCGGCGGCCGAGGTGGCCTTGGCGATGCCGGCCGGGGCGGCGGCCGGGCCGACGATGAAAAATTCGTTGGAGCCAATAAGTGTCGAGCAGCCGGCCCAGCCCTCGGCCAGGGCTTTTTTCTCGGCCGCCGGGGCGTGAACCATGATCATGTCGACGTCGCCTTTCTGGAGCATGTCCAGGGACTGCCCCGAACCGGCCTTGATCCAGTCCAGACGGCAGCCGGCCTGGGTGCAGTAGGCCTCGCCGAGGAGCTTTAACAGGCCAAGTTCGCCGGGGCTGCCGGTTGCCAGGGAGAAGGTCTTGGGACCGGGACCGTAGCGTTCTTCGGCGACGGGGCCGGCCAAGGCCGGCCCGGCGGCCAGGAGCACGGCCAGAAACAGGATCAGGGCCAGGGGGATGATGGCGCGCATGGGGCACTCTCCTTTGCTTTTTGGGGACCATGCTATTCTTCCTTGGCCCGCAAGAGTCAAGATAATCCCGTCATGCCATGTGGATATGTCATTTCTAGCATGCCTGCCTTGGGCGTATTTCGGGTCTTTACACGTAATGGTGTTACGTGTTTTTAGTACTCCAACAGCATTGACGCTTGTTGGGGTCGAGCATGGATCGAACGGACTTTGCTCCACTATTCGGACGCAGGCTGCGCCATATCCGGCGGCTGTGCGGCCTCACCCAGGCCCGGCTCGCCGAACGGTCTGGCGTATCGCTTGAGCATTGCAACAAGATCGAGCGCGGCGCGGCCGCGCCGTCCCTGGCCGTCATTCACGCCTTCAGCCGAGCTCTTGGCGTGGAGCCGGCCACCTTGTTTCTGCCTGAACGCGACGAGGCCGACGAAGCCGGCGAGGCCGGCATCGACTGGGCGGCGGTCCATGGCCGCCAGGGGCTTTTTCTTTGGACGCCGGGAACGGGGCTGGTGCGGCTGGCCGCGTCCTTGCGTCGGCTGCTGGGCTATGCCGGCAGGACCCGCAAGGAGGCCTGGGACGTCTTTTTCCAGGCCGTTTTCGGGAGCGCTGACGGCGAGGTCGCCCGGGCTGCCGCAGCCTTGGCCGGACTCGGTGACCGGCAGGGCCTTGGGGTGCGGTTTTGCCGGCGCGACGGCGAGACGCGGCACGGCTCCCTGGTGCTGGAGCTGGCGAGCGCTGGCCGCGACAAGCTCTACGGCATCGGCGTGCTCACCGACGTGTCCGAGCCCAGCCGCCTGGAGCGGGTGGTGCGGGCCGAGGCGGCGCTTATTGACCGCCGAGTGCGCGAGCGCACGGCCCGGCTGGAACGTGAAGCCGACCGCCAGCGCCGGGAAATCGCCGATCTGGCCGAGCGCGAGGCCCGCTACCGGGGCGTGTTTGAGAACGCTCCCCTGGGCGTGGCCCTGACCACGCCGACGGGCCGCTATATCGAGGCCAACCCGGCCCTGGCCCGGATGTACGGCTACGCCTCGCCCCGGGAACTGGCCCAGGCGGTGCGCGACATTGCCGGCCAACTCTACGTCGAACCCGGCCGACGGGAGGCCATGGAGCAGGAGCTTGCCGGCTCGTCGGGGGCCGTCAGCCGCTTCGAGGCCACGGTGCGCCGCCGCGACGGCAGCTTGCTGGCCACCCGCCGCGATGTGCGGGCCGTTCCCGACGCCGAGGGCAAGACGCGTTATTACGAGCATTTCGTCCAGGACAGCTCGGCCATGGACACGGCCGAGCATTCGCTTCGCCGCTACACCCGCATCATTGCCGCCTCCACGGACATGGTCGCCCTGATGACCCCCGACGGCCGCTACGTGTTCGTCAACGACGCCTACGTGACGGCCTTCGGCCATGCCCAGGAGGCCATCGTCGGCCGCCATGTCACGGATTTTCTCGACGCCGCCTATTTTACCCGCGAGGTGGCCCCGCGCCTGCTTGTCTGCGCCGCCGGCGAACCCGTGCATTTCGAGCATTGGGTCGATCTGCCGGCCCGGGGACGCCGCTATCTGTCCATCCATTATTCGCCCTGGGTGGAAGAAGGCTCCGAAGAACGGTACGTCGTGGTGAGCATCCGCGACATGACCGACGCGCGCTTGGCCGTGGGCGAGCTGCGCGAGAGCGAGAAGACCACCTCCATCCTTTACCGGGTGTCCAGCGCTGTGGCTTCGGAAGAGGACATGGACAGCCTTTTCACCACCGTGCGCAACATCCTGGCCGAGACTGTGGACGTGGACGAATGCCTCATTGCCCTGGCTGATCGGGAGGCCGATGTCCTGGACTACGCCCTGTTTTTCGGCCAGGGCGCGCCGCCGCCGCCCATTGTTGGGCTTTCCGGGCGACTTACGCCGCTTACCCGCGAGAATTTCAACGATTTTCGAGAGACAAACGTTCTCGTCGAAGTCATGCGCACGGCCCACCCCTTGCTCGTCACGAAGCGGGGCATGCGTTTGACCGGGCTGTGCTGGCCGGGCCGTACCCCGGAGGTCTGGCTCGGAGTGCCCATCCGGGTGCGCCAAGAGGTGCTCGGGGTCATGGCCGTGATGCATTTTTCCGATTCCGGGCGCTACGGCAAGAAAGAGGCCGAGTTGCTCCTGTCCGTGGCCGAACAGCTGGCCCTTGGCGTGGAGCGACGGCGCAACCTCGACGCCTTGCGCGCCGCCAAGGAGGAGGCCGACCGGGCCAATCAGGCCAAAAGCCGGTTCCTGGCCAGCATGAGCCATGAGATCCGCACGCCCATGAACGCCATCCTCGGGCTCACCGACGTGACCCTGCGCACCGAGTTGACCCCGGAACAGCGCGACTACCTGGAGACCGTCCAGGATTCGGCCCGCCACCTGCTCGGCATCCTCAACGACATCCTCGATTTCTCGAAAATCGAGGCCCGGCAGATGGAGCTGGAGTTCGTGGACTACGACCTCCACGAACTGGCCCGGTCAGTGGTCAAGACCCTGGGCGTCTCGGCCCGGTCCAAGGGCTTGTGGCTGTCCCTGGACATCACCCCGGGCGTGCCCCGGCACGTTCGGGGCGATCCGGGCAAGGTCCGCCAGATCCTCGTCAATCTCGTCGGCAACGCCATCAAGTTCACGGCCTCCGGCGGCGTGTCCCTGCGTCTGGCCCATGCCGAGGTCCACCCGGACACCCTGCCCCATCTGGAGCTGGCCGTGGCCGACACCGGCATCGGCATTGAGCCGTCGCTGCTCTCGGCCATTTTCGAGAGTTTCCGCCAGGCCGACAATTCCACGGCCCGGCGCTACGGCGGCACCGGCTTGGGCCTGGCCATCAGCCGGGAGATGGCCCAGCTCATGGGCGGCGACATCACCGTGGAATCCGAGCCCGACAAGGGCAGCCGCTTCGTGTTGTCCATCCCCTTCCAGGCCGGTCGGCCGCCGATGGCCTTTTGCGAGCCTTCCCCGGACGCGCCGCCTCCGGGCAACGGGCTGCGGGTGCTGGTGGCCGAGGACAACCCGGTCAACATCAAGCTCATGACCATCCATCTCCACAAGCTCGGCCATGAGGTCGAGGTGGCCACCTCCGGCGAGGCCGCCCTGGACAAGCTCGCCCACGCTCCCTTCGACCTTGTGCTCATGGACATCGAAATGCCGTCCATGGACGGGCTCACCGCCGCCCGGCTCATTCGGGCCGGCGGCCGTTCGGAACTGCCCATCGCCTCCGCCGACGTGCCCATCGTGGCCGTCACCGCCCACGTGTCGCCGGAGGTGCGCGAGGCGTGCAGCGCCGCCGGCATGAACGCCTATATCGGCAAGCCCATCAATCTCGATGAACTGGCCTCGGTGATCCGGGCTCTGGACCGCCGGGCCGACTCCCCAGGCCCGAAGGCCGCAAGTCCCTCGCCGGCTCCGCCCTCGGCCGCGCCGATGATCGTCGCGCCAGCGGCCGCCACGCCCGCCGCCGATGGCCCCCAGGGGGTGCTGGACACGAACTGGGCCCTGGCCAGGCTTGGCATCGAACAGGCGCTTTTCGACCCTATTCTGGCCATTTCCCTGGAGGAACTACGCCGTCGCCTGGACCTGGCCGACAAGGCCCTGGCCGGACGGGATCTGGCCGGACTGGCCCTGCACGCCCACACCATCAAATCCGCCGCCGCCACCATCGGCGCGGCCCGCTGCCAGGAAGTGGCCGCCGCTCTGGAACAGGCCGGCAATGCCCGCGACGAATCGCGCGCCCAGGAATTGGCCGTCGGCCTGCGTGACGCCTGTCAAGACGTCTTCGAGGCCGCCTCGGCCCGGCCTTGACGCCACGGCCGGCTTTTGCCAACACAATTACGCAAGACACCCAAGACAAGCCCCTGGCAGGAAACACCGCCATGCCCATGCTCATCATCGCTGACGACTCCATGTTCCAGCGTTTTCAGTCCGCCAAGACCGCCAAGGAAGCCGGCTTCGAGGTCATCGAGGCCAAGGACGGGGACGAGTGCCTGCGCCTCGTGCGCGAACACCGGCCCGACGTGCTGCTCCTTGACCTCAACATGCCCGATCCCGGCGGCGTCGCCGTGCTGGAGGCCCTGGCCGCCGAGGCGGCGGACGTCCGCGTCTGCGTGGTCACGGCCGACATCCAGGAAACCACCAAGTCGCGCTGTCTGGAACTCGGAGCCAGGGCCTTCCTCAACAAGCCCGTGGACCACGAGATGTTGCGCCAGACCCTGGAGGGGCTGCGTACGGAAGGCGCTTCCTAGCCCATGGCGGGACGTCTTTCGGAGCGCAGGCTCTGTAACCCCGTGGCCGGCAGCCTGGAAACGGTCTGCCCGCGCGCCACGACTGCAAGACGGGGGCATCGGCATGTCGCTTAGCTCGCTTCAGCTCGACATCATGCAGGAGCTTATCAACATCGGGGTGGGCCGGGCCGCCGGCATGCTCAACCAGATGGTCAACACCCACATCCAGCTCCAGGTGCCGGTGCTGCGAGTGCTGACCCCCGCCCAGCTGTCCGCCCTCTACGCCACTCGCCCCAATTCCGTTTTTTCGGCGGTGCAGCTGAGTTTCACCGGCGAATTCGCGGGCCTAAGCGCGCTCATCTTCCCGCCCAAATCTGCCGACAAACTCGTGTCCGTCATCCTCGGCAACGGGAACATGCCCGGCGATCCCGTGTCCATGCGCACCGGCACCCTGCAGGAGGTCGGCAACATCGTCCTGAACGGCGTCATGGGCTCCATCGCCAACATCCTGCGCGAACCCCTGCGCTATTCGCCGCCCGACTACCTCGAAGCCGACATCGGCTCCATCATCGGCCAAAGCCAGGGCATGGTGCTGGTGGCCAGCACCCAGTTCAGCATGAAGGATCATCTCATCGACGGCGAAGTGCTCATCATCTTCAGCCTCTCCTCCTTCGATTCCCTCCTCGGCGCCATCGACGCCCTGGCGGCTGGATAGGCGGGAGAGGAGAAAAGCGGAAGATGCCTCCGGCGGCTGGGGGCCGCAGGCCCCCAGACCCCCCGTATGGGAAAAAGTTTTAAGGGGTTATGGCGAGGCGTGGTTTTCCGACTGGGAAGCGTTCGTTAGTAGGACCAGCCCAGGCGCAGGGATGCGCCGCCCGTGCCGTCGCGTTTGAGCTCCGAGCCGCCCGCCCGGTAAAACGTCAGGATGGCGGGCTGGGCTCGACGGCCTCAAGGCCTCTCGGTTGGTCGGCCTACTTCACCAGCCGCCGGCGCATCCCGGCCAGGGACAGGGGGATGAAGATGGCGGCGCAGGCGGCCAGAGCCAGCATATGCCACAGTGAAGACGGGCCGAGCAGCCCCAGGCAGGCCGAGCGGGTGAGTTCGGCCAAGTGGTAGAGCGGCAAGGCCTGGGCCAACCCCACGGCCCAGGCCGGCAGGCCGGTCAAGGGGAAAAACGTGCCGGAGAACAGGAACATGGGCGTGATGAGAAGAAAGATCGGCAGATTGAACATGTCGATGGACGAGGTGACGCTGGTGGTGGCCATGCCCATGGCTCCGAAGGCCAGGCCGCCGAGGAAGGCGATGGGCAGGATGGCCAGGGCGTGCAGGCTCGGGACGTAGCCCATAAGGGCGATGACCATAAGCATGAGCACGGCGGCGATGACCGCTCGGGTGGCGCCCCAGACGATCTCGGCGATGATGATTTCTTCCACGGTCAGCGGCGTGGCCAGCAGGGCGTCGTAGGTCTTCTGGTAGAACATGCGCACGAAGGAGGCGTAGGAGGTCTCCAGAAAGGCCTGCCACATGACGGTGGCGGCCAGCATGGAGGGGGCGAAGAACTCGGTGTAGGACAGGGTCTGCCCGTTCCAGTGCACCTCGCGCACCAGGCCGGAGAAGCCCAGGCCAAAGGCCAGCAGGTAGAAGACCGGCTCCAGCATGGGCGGCAGAAAGTTGATCGTCCAGATGCGGCGGTAGACGAACAGATTGCGCCGCCAGACGGTCCAAAAAAGCCAGGTGAAGCGGGGATCGGCGTTCATTCGCGAAGCTCCCGGCCGGTTGCGCGCAGGAAAACGTCTTCCAGGGTGGCCGGCCGCAGGAAGCCCGATTCGGCGCAAAAGCGCTCGCGAAGGGCCAAAAGCGCCGCCTTGTCGTCGCCGTAGACGATGAGCCGGCGGCCCGAGCGATCGAAACGCGCCCCGGTCGCCGTCAGATGCTCGGCCATGGCCGGTTCCGGGGATTCCACCTCCAGGGCGTGGCGTCCGGCATGGGCGGCCACCAGCCCGGCCGGGTCGCCCTCGGTGACCACCCGGCCGTGGTCGATGATGCACAGACGGTCGCAAAACCGCTCGGCCTCTTCCATGGCGTGGGTGGTGAGAAGAATGGTCATGCCCTGGCGCTTGAGGTCCAGGAGCCGGTCCCACAGGGTGTTGCGCGACTGGGGGTCCAGGCCGGTGGTGGGTTCGTCGAGGATGAGCAGGTCCGGCCGGTTGACGATGGCCCGGGCCAGCATGAGCCGGCGGGCCATGCCGCCGGAGAGTTCCTCGTACTGAAAGCGCTTTTTGCCTTCCAGGGCGAAAAAGGCCAGCAGCTCCTCGGCCCGGAGCTTGGCCTCGGCCCGGGGGATGCCGAAATAGCCGGCGAAGACGAGGAGATTTTCGAGGACGCTTAGGTCCGGGTCCAGGGTGTTGCCCTGCTGGCATACGCCCAGGCGGGATTTCACGCGGCGAAAGGCCGTGGCGATGTCCTGGCCGAACAGGCGGATTTCGCCGGAGGAGCGGGGCGAGAAGCCGTAGATCATGCGGATGGTGGTGGTCTTGCCCGCGCCGTTGGGGCCTAAAAGGCCGAAGCATTCGCCCCGGGACACGGTAAAGCTCACGCCGCGCACGGCCTCGAAATCGCCGTAGGCCTTGCGCACGTCGGTCAGTTCCAGAACCGGCTTGTCCATGGCTTCGTCCTCGGGTCGCATCCCGAAATCCTATCGCAATCGCCGCCGCCTGTCTTGGTGATTCGTGCCGTTGCCGGCCGGCTCCCTGTTCGGCCGGGGTGAAACCTTGCCATACTGTCATGGTCCGGCAAGGCTCCGTCAGGCCGGATGGTGGTAACGGGACGGCAAAATCACGGAGGCGTCATGATTTCAGGTCTGCTCCAACCCATGCATCTGCTGCTGATTCTTATCGTGGTGCTGGTCGTTTTCGGCCCGGGCAAGCTCGGCAACCTCGGCCATGACCTTGGCAAATCCATTCGCGAATTCAAGGCGGCCATGGATGGTCACGAGGCGACGGTCGCCTCGGCCGCCAGCGCGTCCGTTCCGTCCGTTGCGGAAGTCGCCGCCGCGCCCAAGACCGTGGCGGTCGAAGCCGCCGCGACCGAGACCGTGACCGCGTCCGCCGTCGAAACGGTCGGGCTGGAAACGGTCGCGACGGCCCACAAAGCCTAATCCCGCTTCGTCACGGGCTTGCCCTCCCCGGGCAAGGGCGCGGCCGTGGGCCTGTCGGAACAGGCCTGCGGCCGGCGTCGATTTTCAGGCATTTTCTCCCGCACCAAGATACGCCCGGGCTGGTCGAGCCACTGACGGGCCGTCGCCGGAGGCCGGTCAGCCTTTGGCCGTTTCGTCCTTGTCCAGGCGCAGGGAGCGGCGGAAGCGTTTGTCCAGGGTATCCTCGAAGAAGTCCTGGAGCACCCGGCGGTATTTTTTCAGGTAGTACTGGCGGTCCAGGAACTTCTGCTTGTCGCGCCATTTGATGAGGGTGGAGGGGTTGAAGTAGGCCACGGCGTTTTTCGGGGTGAGCACGAAAGGCGGCAGGCCCTCCTGAACGAGAATGTAGCTGGCCACCAGCGCGCCGGTGCGGTGGTTGCCTTCCAGGAACAGCTGGGGCTGGCTGACCGAGAGCACGTAGACCCCGGCCGCCCGACGCGGCGCGGACTTGTGGCGCTTGGCCTCGTAATAATCGGCGATGGCCCCGATGCCGTCGGCGAAGCGGCGGCGCGTCTCCAGCAGATGGGAGCCGTATTCGAGCCGCAAGCTGTCGTTTATGCCGCACAGCACGATATGGTTGAGTTCCAGGATATGGTCGAGGCCCGAGGGCGAGAAGACTTCCACGCCGTCTTCCAGGAGCTGGTCCACGTAGGCGTAGCCTTCGAGCAGATTGCCGATGATCTGGTCGGTGAGCGGCTCGCGGCGCATGAGGAGCTTTTCGCTGATGCGCTCGAAATCGGCCTGCACTTCCCGCAGCGAGGCTTCGATGCGGTCGAGGTCGAGGCGGTACTGCTTGCGGCTGCTCATGGCGGTCCTTGTGGGCGCGATCCCGTGCCCGGGTGGTTCCCGGATGTGCCGTATCCTCGCGTGCCTTGTCTACCACCAACAAAAAAGCCGCCCCGGCGAACCGGAGCGGCTTTTTATTGATGGAGCATGAAGGCGGGCTACGGGTGGCGTCCTTGAAAAGCGCGGAGGCTGTTTCGCGGGCAATCCACGAGAACCATTATTTATTCTTAAAAAATACTACCGTATTTTTTAAGCGGCCCTAGGCGGCGGAAGCGCCGTCGTTGTAGGCGCGACGGGGGCGCTGGTTGCCCGAGCGGTTGTCGGAGCCGCCCAGGCCGAAGGTGGAGCGGCGCTCCTCGGACGGCTGGCGTTCGGTGCGCGGGCGGTCGGACCGGGGACGATCGGCCGCCGGGCGGTCGCTGCGCGGCCGGTCGGAGCGGGGACGGTCGTCACGGGCAGAGTCGGCGCGAGCGCCTTCGGGCCGGGGACCGCGCGGGCGGTCGCCATAGGGGCGGTCGCCGTAGGGCCGGTCGCCCTGGCGCTGACGGTCGCCGTAGCCGCCCTGGCGGGGCGCGCCGTAGCCCTGACGGGGCCGGGCGGCGCTGCGCGGGGCCGGAGCGGAGCGGCGGAATTCACCGGGCTCGGGCTCGAAGCCTTCGACGTTGCGGCGGGGCAGGGGCTTTTTCATGTGGGACTCGATGGCCCGGACCATGCCCATGTCTTCGCCGGTGACGAAGGTGTGGGCCTGGCCGTCACGTTCGGCCCGGCCGGTGCGGCCGATGCGGTGGGTGTAGGCCTCGGCGGTGTCCGGGATGTCGAAATTGACCACGTGGGCGACCTGGGAGACGTCGATGCCCCGGGCGGCGATGTCCGTGGCCACCAGCACCTGGAAGGCGCCGCGACGGAAGCCGTCCATGGCGATCTGGCGTTGGCGCTGGGACAGGTTGCCTTGCAGGCAGGTGGCCTTGTGGCCGGAGCGGCACAGCTGCAGGGCCAGGTTTTTCGCCCGGTGCTTGGTGCGGGTGAAAACGATCACCGATTCCTTGCCGGCTTCGCCCAGCAGGTGCAGCAGCAGGGGGGCCTTCTGGTTGTGGGAAACCGGATAGATGGCGTGTTCCACGGTGGACAGCGGGGCCAGATGGCCGATGCGCACGGTGACCGGGTCGGTCAGCGTCTCGCCGGCCAGGCCGGAGATGGCCGGGGGCATGGTGGCCGAAAACAGCAGCGTCTGGCGCTTGGCCGGCAGGGCGGCCAGGATGCGCTTGATGTCCGGCAAAAAGCCCATGTCGAACATGTGGTCGGCTTCGTCGAGGACCAGGGTCTCCAGGCCGTCGAAGCGGACGTTGCCCTGGTTCAAGTGATCCAGCAGACGGCCCGGGCAGGCTACGATGACGTCCACGCCCTGGCGCAGGGCGCGCACTTGCGGGAACATGCCCACGCCGCCGTAGATGACCGTGGCGCGAAGGCGGGTGCCGCGCATGAAGTCGAGGGTGGAGCGGAAAATCTGTTCGGCCAGCTCGCGGGTGGGGGCCAGGATAAGCGTACGGGGCGACCGGGTGCGGGCCGGGTTGGTGATGAGGCGATGCAGGATCGGCAACAGGAACGCGGCGGTCTTGCCGGTGCCGGTCTGGGCCAGACCCATGAGGTCGCGGCCTTCCATGACGTGGGGCACGGCCTCGGCCTGGATGGGCGTGGGGGTTTCGTAACCGGCGCGCTTGATGTTGGCGATCAGGGAATCATGCAGGCAAAAAGAGTCGAAGCTCAAAAGGATATCCTTTGGCAGAAGTGAGTCCGCGCAACAAAGGTTTCGCGCGCGGGGGCGATCGGGCGATGCGAGAAACGGAAGCTGCGGGCCGCGTCAGGATCGGAAGATCGGGGCCAGTGGCCATCGGGGGGCGATA
>JAEZEM010000285.1 GCA_023417745.1 Pseudomonadota bacterium | reverse complement strand
ACCACCTTGCCCTGGCGCAGCACCGTGGCCTCGTCGCACAGCTCCCTGGCCTCGGCCAGCTTGTGGGTGACCAGGACCACGCAGCGCTCGCCGTCGGCCACAAAGGCCCGCAGCACGTCGAAAAGGGCGGCCTTCTGGGCGGGGGAGATGCCGGAAGTGGGTTCGTCGAGGATTAAAAGACGCACGTCACGGTCAAAAAGCCGGGCCAACTCCAGATGCTGGCGGGCGGCCACGGTGAGGCTGCCGACCGGCGCGTCCGGGGGCAGGTCGAAGCCCATGCGCCGGCACACGGCGTCCAGCCGCTCCCGGGCCTGGCCTCGGGACAGGACCGGGCCGCCGCCCAGGGCGAAATTTTCCCACACGGTCAGCGGCGGGAAATCCAGCGGGTCCTGGGCCAACATGCCGATGCCGAGTTTGCCGGCCGCGTCGGGGTCCAGGCGGGCGTAGGCCGTGCCGTCCACGGTGATGGCGCCGGCGTCCGGGGCCAGGACGCCGCACACCACGCGCATGAGCGTCGATTTCCCGGCCCCGTTTTCGCCCAGTATCCCGTGGACGCGGCCCGGCGCGAAGCGCGCCGTCACGTCGTCGTTGGCGGCCAGCGCGCCGAAGCGCTTGACGATGCGGGACAGTACGACGTCCACGGGCAATCCTTTGCTGGCCGCGTCCCCCTACTTGGAGGCGCTGGCTCCGTCCATGCCGCGCAGCAGCTGCGGGCAAAACCAGATGTCCTTGTCCGTGGCCACGGAACCGGGCTGCACGAAGACCGCGCCGTCCTGGTACTCCAGGGGGCCGGCATAGAGATTGACCTTGCCCGAGCCGAGGTCGGCGATGAACTGGGCCAGGGCCTTTTTGGCCTCGGGAGACAGGGCGTCGCCTTCGGTGAAGCCGATGGGGCTCTTGTCCGGGTCGTTTAAGGCGGCGAAATCCGGGGCCAGCCATTCGAAGGCCGGCTTGTAGGTTCCGGCGGCCACGGCCGTGGTCACGGTGAGAAGCGGCGGCCCCCAGTTGAAGTAGGGCGCGCCCAGGCAGACCTCGGGAGCGGCCTGGCAGGCCAGCTTGTAGTCATAGGGCAGGGCGTAGACGTCGGCCCCGGCCTTTTTGCGCGCCCCGGCCACGGTCAGAGCCTCGGGAGTGTCGATGCCGGAGATGACCACGTCGTAGCCCTGGTCAAAAAACGAGCCGGCCACCTGGTTGGGGTCGGAGGTCACGCCCGGGATGTTGAACCAGAAACCGATCCAGCTGACTTTGAAGGACAGGGCTTCGGGCTTCTGGCCGCGCACCTTTTCCCAGGCGTAGCGCGCGCCGAGGTAGGCGGCGTTGGCCAGACGGCGGGTTTCGTCGTTAATCAGCGGCCCAAGGAAGCCGATCTTGCCGGTCTTGGTGGTCATGGCGGCGGAAAAGCCGGCCATCATCTTGGCGTATTCCATCTTGGAAAAGACGTTGCCGAGGTTTTTCGGGGCCTTGCCGGTCAGGGCGTCGTCGCCGGAGAGGTGGACGAACATGAGGTCGGGGTGGGCTTCGGCGGCCTCACGGATGCCGTCCTTCATGTCGTCGGAGCCGGCCAGGATCAGGGTCGCGCCCTTGGCGGCCAGATCGTCCACGAGCTGGGGGATGGTGACGCCGGGGCGGTCGGCCGGGTTGACCTTGTCGAGATAGAGCATCTTCGCGCCGGGCAGCTTGGCCTCGACGTATTTGCCGCCCTCGTACTGGGCCTGGCTGTAGCCTTTGTCGTTGTAGGGGCCGACGAGCAACATGCCGAAGGTGAGCGGCTTGTCGGCGGCCAGGGCCGAGCCGGCCAGGACGGCCAAAAGCGCGGCGACGGCCGCCAGGATGGAAAGGCGACGCATGGGGTTCTCCTTGGGCTGGGATTGGCGTGGGCGCACTGTAAAAAAACCGGAAACTTTATGCCAGGGGCCGTGGTCAGGAACGGCCCGGCAGACGGCCGTCGCGCAAAAAGGCGTCGATGAGGCCGAACACGTCGTGGTTGCCGCAAAATCGGCCGCCGGCAATACGCTGGCCCATGGCCGGCAGGGCGGCTTCGAAATCCGGGATGAGCCCAGGGGCCAGGCGCTCCATGGAGGCGGCCTTCCCGTAGCCCAGGCGTTCCAGGTAGATGGCGTTTAGCTGCTGCTCAAAGGCCCCGGCCACCGGGAAGGACAGGACCGGTTTGCCGTAGAAAAGGGCCTCGCTCATGAGATTGTGGCTGCCGCCGCAGATGACGTAGGCGCAGGACGCGAGATCGTCAAGAAAGCCGTCCTCGGAGTAGCTGCGGAAGGTCAGATTGCCGTCAACTTTGTCCACCTTGTAGCCGTAGACCCGAAATTCCCGGTCAATGGTCTTGAGGTAGGGGGCAAAGGCGTCGCAGATGCCGCAGCTTTGGTAGACCAGGATGTGGTTGCCCTGGCTTGGCCTGCGGTCGATGACGCTCTGGCGCAGGATGGGCGGGGCGACGATGGCCCTGGCCCCGGGCTTGGCCGGGGGCTGGAAAAACGAGATGGCCAGATAGTCGGAGCAGGCCGAAAACAGGAACCGGATGGAGGCCCGGATGCCCAGGTAGTCGGGATACAGCCGCCAGGGCACGGGGTGGTCGCAGCAGGAAATGACGTGCTGGTGGTCGATGGACAGGCAGGGGATGCCGGCGCGCTTGGCGGCGATGGGCACGAAATATTCGTAGTCGGATATGGCGGCGTCGGGCTTGAAGTCGGCGATGAGCCGGGCCAGACGGGCCAGTTCCGAAGGGCGTTTGATGAGGGTGCGGGCGGCGAGCTTGAGCGTGGCCGGGGTGTCCAAACGCTGGTTCTTGTAGCGGGTGCCGGGGTTCTCGAAGCGTTCGACCCGAAATTCGCGGGCCAGCAAGCCCGCGCCTTCCTCGCTGGAGACGAAGAGGAATTCATGGCCCAGGGCGGCCAGCCGCCGGGCGAGAATGAGGGCGCGTATGGCGTGTCCGTGCTGGGTGCCGTGAACGCCGTAAAGGATGCGGGCCATGGTGTGGTGT
>JAEZEM010000284.1 GCA_023417745.1 Pseudomonadota bacterium | reverse complement strand
TCACGCCGTAGTTGCTAAACGTGTTGGCCAGCCGGGGATCGTCCATGGCCGGCAGATCCCAGTAGGTGATGAAAAACCGGCCGGCGCTGACGTGGTCGGCTTCGTCGGGATGGACGTTGAAGCGGCTTTCAAAGGCCATGGCGCTCATGGCCGCCAGGATGGCGGCGGCCACAAGCCCCAGGATCAGATTCTTGGCGACGGTTTTGCCCATGCCTCAGGATGCGCCGGCCTTGTAGACGGCGTCAAGCACGGCCTTGGCCCCCAAGGCCAGGACGGCCTCGGCCACGGCCACGCCCAGGGCGGTTGCCTGGCTGCGCGGGCCGGAGGCGGCGTCGCGGAAGGTCTGCCCGGTTTCCGGGTCGGCCACCAAGCCTTCCAGGTGGATCATATCCCCGTCGATGACGGCGTGGGCGGCGATGGGCACCTGGCAGCCGCCTTCCAGGCGTCCCAGGAAGCCGCGCTCGGCGGCCACCGTGTCATGGCTTTCGGGATGATCGAAAAAGGCCAGCATGGCGGCGGTTTCCGGGTCGTCCAGGCGGTATTCGAGGCCAAGGGCGCCCTGGGCGGCGGCCGGCAGGAATTCCGGCGGCCCCAGGCGCACGGCTTTTGGCGCGGACAGCTCCAGGCGATTGAGGCCGGCGGCGGCCACGATGATGGCGTCGAACTGGCCGTCGAGGAGCTTTTTCACCCGGGTGTCCAGGTTGCCGCGCAGGTCCACGATGGCCAGGTCCGGGCGCAGGGCCAAGAGCTGGGCCTTGCGGCGCAGGCTGCTCGTGCCCACCGTGGCCCCCTTGGGCAGAGCAGCCAGGGAGTCGTAGGCCACGGACAGCAGCCGGTCGCACGGGTCCTCGCGCTCGGGCACGATGCCGACCACCAGGCCGGCCGGCTGTTCGGCCGGCACGTCCTTCATGGAATGCACGGCCAGATCGGCCCGGCCGTCGAGGAGGGCTTCCTCGATTTCCTTCACGAACAGCCCCTTGCCGCCCACCTTGGCCAACGGCACGTCCAGGATGATGTCGCCCTTGGTTTTGATGGGGAGCAGGTCCACGACAAGGCCCGGATGGGCTTGCCGCAGCCGGGCGGCCACGTGGTTGGCCTGCCACAGGGCCAGTTTGCTGCCTCGGGTGGCGATGACGAGTTTTTCGCGCATGGGGTTCCGGTGGTTGGAAGGCGTTTGCGGGCAGGGCCGTTGCGGGGTCCCCGCCGGCCGGGCCAGTTCTTTTGTCGGGTGCGCGCCGCTAGTGGCAGCTGGCGCAATTGCCGCCGGCGCAGCCCGAACAGCCGCCCCCGCCGCCGGAGGAGGCCGTGCGCGCGCCGGTCTGGCCGGGCTTGGTGCGGGCGCGGCAGGCGGACATGAGTTTCTTGGTGTCGCCCGAGGCGCACTGCGGGCAGGGCGGGGTCGTGGTGGCCGAGCTGGAAGCCATTTCCTCGAACTCGGCGCCGCATTTGTTGCAGCAGTATTCGTAAAGCGGCATGGCGATGCTCCTTGAAACACTACCGGCGTTTGCGCCGGGAGATCTGGTCGAATGCCTTGTCAGATAAGCCCGCTTGGCCTGTCGGCAAGGGGATGGTCCGCGCCGGCCGCGCTTAGTGGTCCTCAAGATACGGGCCAAGCTCCATGACCGCCTCGAAGAGGTAGTGGTCCACAAGCTTGCACAGGAGGTGGCCGATGGTGGCGTGGACTTCCTGGATATGGGCCGTGCGGTCGCTGGGCACGAGCAGGGCGTAGTCGCAAAGGGGCACGATGGCCCCGTTGCGCCCGGCCAGCCCCACGGTGACGCAGCCCTTGTCTCGGGCGGCGCGCAGCGCGGCCAGGACGTTGGGGCTGTTGCCCGAGGTAGAGATGCCCACCACCACGTCGCTAGGCCCGGCCAGGGCCTGGACCTGCTTGGCGAAGACCCGGTCGAAGCCGTAGTCGTTGCCGATGGCGGTCAGGGCCGAGGAGTCGGTGGTCAGGGCCAGGGCCGGCAGGGGCGGACGCTCCAGCTCGAACCGGTTGACGAATTCGGCGGCCAGGTGCTGCGCATCGGCGGCCGAACCGCCGTTGCCGCAAAAAAGGATCTTGCCGCCCCGGGCCAGGGCCACGGCCATGGTGCGGGCGGCGGCGTCCACAAGCTCTGCGTGGTCGGCGAAAAACCGGGCGCGCGCGGCGGCGGCCTCCTCGACGTAGGAGGCGATGAGACGAAGGGCGTTTTCCGACATGGGGTTCCTTATGACGACGGCGGCATGCGCCGTCCGGGTCCCCTTGTAGCCAAACGGCGGCCCGCTGACAACGCCGCGCTTGCGGTTTGAATTTCGCGACAAATAGGCTAGGCTCGGGGATCAACGCGAAGGCGGGACAGGCGACATGGAACCGACGCTGCTTGGCCGGGTATCCGATGAACGGTGCGTGAGTCTCATTGGCATGGCCGGAGCGGGCAAGACCACCCTGGCCGGGCTTTTGGCCCGCCGCCTGGGCTGGGCCTGTCTGGACACCGACCGCCTCATTGAGGCCCAATGCCGCTCTCCCCTGCCCGACATTCTGGCCCGCCAGGGCCTGGCCGGCTTTCTCGCCCTGGAAGAAGACGTGGTGGCCGGGCTTGGCGTCAAGCGTTGCGTGGTGGCCACGGGCGGTTCCGTGGTCTACGGGGCGCGGGCCATGGCCCGCCTCAAATCCATGGGGCCGGTGGTCTACCTGTCCATTGATCTGCCCACCTTCTTGGCCCGGGTGGGCGATCCCGGGGAACGCGCCTTTGTCATGCCCGCCGGCCTGACCATGGCCGACGTCTACGCCGAGCGCCAACCCCTGTACGC
>JAEZEM010000321.1 GCA_023417745.1 Pseudomonadota bacterium | reverse complement strand
TGCATGAGCTCAAACTCATCGTGGACCTCATGTACGAGGGCGGCCTGTCGCGCATGCGCTACTCCATCAGCGACACCGCCGAGTACGGCGACTACGTCAGCGGCCCCCGCGTCGTCACCGACGAGACTCGGGCCGAGATGCGCAAGATCCTCAAGGAAATCCAGGACGGCACCTTCGCTCGCGACTTTATCATGGAAAACATGTCCGGACGGGCCCACTTCCTGTCCATGCGTCGCATCAATGCCGAGCACCCCATTGAGAAGGTCGGGGCCAAGCTGCGCGGCATGATGAGCTGGCTCAAGAAATAGTTGCTTTTTGCGGCCGGCCCTGCTGGGGCCGGCCGCTTTTTCAAGGAGACGCCATGCCCAATTCCCGTGGGACTTCCCGCCCGGGCCGTTGCGGCCTGCGACTATGGGGCGTCCTGGCCCTGTTCGGTCTGCTTTGGGCCGCCCCTGCCTGTCCGGCCCTGGCCGCCGCGACCGCCGATTCCCAGGACAATCCTCTCGAACTCGCCGCCGACCCGGCCCCTGGCCAGTTGGAACGGGCCGAAAACGGCGACCCCAAGGCCCAGTGCGACGTCGGCATCGCCTATTTGAACGGCCGTCACGTGGCCCAGGACTACCGCCTGGGGCTCCACTGGCTGACGAAATCCTCGGACGCCGGCTTTGCCTACGCCCGCTTTGTCTTGGCCGACGTCTACAACCGAGGCTACGCCGGCGTGCCGGTCAACGAGGAACTGGCCTATTATTACGCCTCCCTGGCCGCCGCCTCCTCGACCCTGCCGGACCGGGTTCGTGATCGGGCCGTCAAGCTGCGCGACACCGCCGCCAAGCGCTTAAGCGCCGCCCAGATCACCGGGATGCAGGCCAAGGCCTCCCTGGCCCCTCTTGACGCGGCCGTCGGCAATTGACGTCTGCCGCCAGCACGGACTCTTCGGCCAACAAGAGCAGCATCGTGCGCGTTCTCAATTCCATCGGGCCCCTTGTTGCGGCAGCGTTTCCGGCCAGCCGGGTTGCTTTGCGCGGTCTGAGCGCCGGCCGTTGCGGTCAGACGGCGAGCCGTCTCTTCCGGTCCCGGGGTTTTGTCGTCGTTGCGGCGGTCTTGGCGACGCTGCTGCTGGCCGCGCCCCAGGCCTTTTGCGCCGCCAAGGCCGACACCAAGGCGTTCAACGCCTACTACGCCAACCAAAGCGCCCGCATCTACGACCATTTGCTCAAGGTCACGGATTACTATGCCTCCCTGGCCAAGGAGGGCAACGACGACCGCATAAAGGACGTCCTGGCCCTTCGCGCTTCGCTGTCGGCCTGCTGGGAACTTATTTTAAACGCCGGGGACATGGTCTACGTTTACGACGTCCTTGATCCCGGCTGTTCGTCGGCAGTCAATCAACTTGGCGGCATGATCAAGACAGGGCTGGTGACCGTTGGCGGCAAGCTCGACAAGGAGCTTCAGTGGATGCGCCTTGTCGAAAAAAATGTCTCCGACTTGCCCATTGCCGTGCAACTCGGCCAAGCCTTTCGTGACATTGAAGCCATGGCCGCCTATTTCCGCACTGCCGCCCCGACCTTCGAGCCGGCGGCGGCCGGCGAAACCCGGCAATCGGTCAAAAAATAGGACGCCGCCGTGGCCGGATCGTTCGAATGGGTGGGTTACGTCGCCGGACTGTGCACCACGCTGGCTTTCGCGCCCCAGGTGGTCAAGACCCTGCGCCGTCGTTCGGCCAGCGACATTTCGACCGGCATGTACGTGCTCATGTTCACCGGAACCGTGTTGTGGCTGGTGCACGGTATCGACATCGGTTCCTGGCCCGTGATAGCGGCTAATGCGGTAACCCTTGGGTTGGTGGGCGCCATGCTCGTCATGGCGCTGCGATATAAATAGCGCCGCGATGATCGCGGCTGGGAGGATGCCATGCGCCGCCTGACGCTTCTTTTCTGCCTCGTGCTGGCCGCCGTGTCGTTTGGCTGCGCCCACACCTACCTGGTCGAGACCATGGACCATAAGAAGTTCTACGCTTCGCCGCCTTTGGTCATGAACGCGGAGCAGGGCATCTACTACATGTGGATTAACGGCAAGCGCCAAGTCATCCCCATGGATCAGATTTATCGCATCGATTCCAGCACCGACATCTGCTACCAAAACGGTATGACAGATACCTACACCTGTTACGACAACCTCTACTACTTCTAGCGGACCAGCGTATGGCCGGCGACGATCTGCCCGCATTGGCGCTGCGCCTGCTGGATCGCCAGCCGCCGCCCGGGCCGGTGATCGCCCCGGAGTTGCTCGTTTCCGGCGCGTTGCCTGACCTTATCGACGCCCTGTGCCGGCCGGAGACGCCAGCTCATCCCACGCTTTTGGGAAGCCTCGTCCTCAAATACGCCCATGCCTACGTGCATCCCGAACGATTGGGCGAGGACGTCTCGTTGGCTGACCTGACCGATCTGGCCGGCCGTTTCGTGCGACGTCGCGGCGGCACAGCCCTGCTTGACGGACAAAACGCGCTACGCCGGTTCCTTTTGCATCACGGCTTTGCCTTGCAGATGCTGCTCGACCTGCCCAAGACCGTGCACCTGCTGACCGCGCTTCTGGCCGCCAAACCCGAGGTCGCCAACGGCTTTCTCGGTCTCGATTGCGGCGCGGGCACGGGCATCTTGCTGCTTGGCGCGTATTTGTTGGCTCGCCGCAACGGCGTGGCCGCGCCGACGCTGATCGGTTTCGAGGTGCAGCCCCAGGTGGCGGCCCGGGCTGATGCGTTGCTTTCTGGCCTTGGCGTCGGGCAGGTGCGCCAGGCCGACGCCACCCGGCCGGAGACCTTTGCCGCGCTGCCTGACGGCCCCGTAGCCTGCCTGGCCAACGAGACCCTGCCCTCGGCCGGCCGCCGGCTCTACAAAGAACCGTTTCCAGTCATCAACGCGGCCCTTTTCGCGGTGCTTGGGCCGCGCCTTTCGCGCACGGTCTTTTTGCCGGAAGCGGTCTGGGCTTCGGACCGGGCCGGCCGGGAGTGGCTACGGCTCACCCCGGAAAACGCCTTTGCCGGCGACGCAGGCGACCAGGCCAAACCCTTGCGTCTGGCGTTTATGCGGGATGTGGAACTGGCCGGGCAGCGTCTGCCGGTGGAACGGGTCGGGGAAGGGCTGGCCTGGCTGGTGGCCGAACCCTGGCGCGAGGCGCTTTGCCGGCGCTGGTAGCTGCCGGCTAGAGCGTCAGTTCGTAGTAGCGCGCTTCCTCAAAGGGATTGTCGCAGTACGGCCCGATCTGCGCAAAGCCAAGCTTGCGGTAGAGGGCGTTGGCGGCGGTCATGGACGTGAGGGTGTCCAGGCGCATGATGCGGTAGCCGCGTTCCCGGGCTCCGGCCAGGGCCTCTTCCGCCAACCCCCGGCCCAGGCCGTGGCCGGCGTGGTCCGGTCGGACGTAGAGCCGCTTCATTTCGCACACGCCGTCTTCCAGGGGACGAAGCCCCACGCAGCCGGCCGGCAGGCCGTTCACCCAGGCCAGCCACAGTCCGCCGCCAGGCACGCCGTAGCGTCCGGGCAGGCTGGCCAGTTCCTCGTCGAAATTCTGGAAACACAGGGAAAAGCCCAAACCCTTGGCATATTCCTCGAAAAGGATGCGCACCACGGCCATGTCCGTGGCCGGTGCGATGCCCGAGGCCTGCCGCAAGGATTCCAGGGAGTGACGAGGCTGCATACGATTGTTTTCCTTCCTCAGGATGTGCTCGGCCATGCGATGGCGGTCAGCCGAAGTGAAGCTTGCACAGCCTCATTTCACCGCCCGCCGAAATCGCCCCGCTAGCCCCTTTTTACCCCTTTGGGGGGTCCGGGGGCCTCAGGCCCCCGGCCGCCGGAGGCCTTCTTCAATAATATAACACTGGGGTCGGTCGGTCTCGTAGCAGGGTTTGGGGGGATGCCCAAGTGAAAAGAGCGCGGCGGTTTCAAAAGTGCTGGGCGGGGCAGGGCGCTTTGGCTATAACGCCGTCCATGTATTGGAAAAACGCCGCCGCCGTGCCGTCTTCGTTGGAGCTTGCCCCGGAAGTGCGGGCACGCCTTGGTCCAGGAGACCGTATTGTGGACCTGGGCTGCGGCCCGGGCCGGACCCTGGCCGGGCTTCGCCGGGACGGCCTGGGAGCGTCCCATGTCGGGGCCGACTGCAATCTGCCGAGCCTGGCTCTGGCCGCCAGCCTTGGGCTGGCCGTGGTCCGGGCGGAGCTGGCCGCTTTGCCCTTTGCCGACGGCGCGTTTGACGTGGCCGTGCTCCAGGCCGTCATGACCACGCTGCCGACCCCGGCCGCCCGGCTGGCCGTGCTGGCCGAAGCCCGGCGGGTCGTCGGGAGCCTGCTGTGTCTGGGCGATTTCCTGCGCAATCCTGATCTGCCATATTACTGCGCCCGCTATGAGGCCGGCCTGGCGGAAACCGGTGAGCAGGGGAGCTTTGTGGTGCGCGAGGGCGAGACGGTCTTGTATCAGGCCCATCATTTCACTTTTGAAGAGCTTGAGAGCTTGTTGTCGCGAGCGGGTTTCGGCGTGGTCCAGGCCGCCTTTCCACGGGTCAAAACCCGCAGCGGCAACATTGTGACCGGCGTGTCGTTGGCCGCAAAGGCGCTTTGACTTTCCGGGTCCAAGGGGCTATCAGCCTACTTTTCGCGCCCTATCCTGGAGGTTCATATGAGCGTTGCCGCCGACATGGAAGTCATGGCCCAAAAGGCCAAGGAAGCGTCCCGGGCCATGGCCGCCGCTTCCGGCGCGGCCAAGGACGCTTTTTTGACCAGGCTCGCCGAACTGCTGGAAACCTGCCGCGAGGGCGTGCTGGCCGCCAACGTCGTGGACCTCGAAAAAGCGCGTGCGGCCGGTCTGGACGCTCCGCGCCTGGACCGCCTGACGCTTACCCCGGCGGTCATGGACGGCATGGCCAAGGCCTGCCGCGAGATCATCGCCCTGCCCGACCCCGTGGGGGCCATCGAGTCCATGCGGCCCCGGCCAAACGGCCTGCTCGTCGGGCGCATGCGCGTGCCCTTGGGCGTTATCTGCATGATTTACGAATCCCGGCCCAACGTCACCATCGACGCCTCCATCTTGTGCCTCAAGGCCGGCAATGCCGTCATCTTGAAGGGCGGTTCCGAGGCCCTGACCTCCAACCTGGCCCTGGCCGGGTTGCTTCGTGAAGCCCTGGAAGCGTCGGGCCTGCCGGCCGACGCCGCCCAGCTCGTGCCCACCGCCGACCGGGCCGCCGTGGCCGCCCTGTGCAAGCTCGACGAACTCATTGACGTCATGATCCCGCGCGGCGGGGAAGGGCTTATCCGGGCCGTGGTCTCCCAGGCCACCATGCCGGTGCTCAAGCATTATAAGGGCGTGTGCCACGCCTATGTCGACAGCGGGGCCGACGAGGCCCGGGCCGAGACGATCATCGTCAACGCCAAGGCCCAGCGTCCGGGGGTATGCAACGCCCTGGAGTGCCTGCTCGTCCACGCCGACGCCGCGCCGACCTTCTTGCCCCGTGTCGGCGCCGCCTTGCGCCGGGCCGGCGTGACCATGCGGGCCTGTCCGCGCTCCCTGCCGCTTTTGGGCGAAGGGGCCGTGGCCGCCGCGCCTGAAGATTTCGGCCACGAGTTCCATGACCTTATTTTGGCCGTCAAGGTCGTCGATTCCCTGGACGAGGCGCTCGCCCACATCCACCGCTACGGTTCCGGGCACACCGAGGTCATCCTCACCGAGAACCACGACCGGGCCATGGATTTCCTGCGCCGGGCCGACGCCTCCATGGTCGGCATCAACTGTTCCACGCGGTTTAATGACGGCGGTGAACTCGGCCTTGGCGCGGAGATCGGCATTTCCACTTCCAAGCTCCATTCCTACGGCCCCATGGGGCTGGTGGAACTGACCAGCGCCAAGTTCGTGGTGCTCGGCCAGGGGCAGGTGCGGGGCTAGCGAAGCGGCATGTCCGGGGCCAAAATCGGCATTTTCGGCGGGACGTTCAATCCCGTCCATGTCGCCCATGTGCGGGCCGCCATTGAGGTGGCCGAAGCTTTGGGGCTAGCCGCCGTGGAGTTTATTCCCTCGGCTCGACCGCCCCACAAGCTCGGCGGCAAGCTGCTGGATTTCGACCTGCGCGCCGCCCTGTGCCGGGCCGCCGTGGACGGCATCCCGGGCTTTTTCGTCAACCTCCTGGAAGCCGACCGGCCCGGACCGTCCTATACCTGCGACACGTTGGCCGAGCTGACCGCTTCGCGCCCGGGGCAGGACTTTTGCTTCATCCTTGGCCTGGGCGATCTGCTCTGCCTGCCAACCTGGAAAGACGGCCTGGGGCTCGGCCGACTGGCCGATCTGGCCGTCCATTCCCGGGAAGGGCAGGGGATCGAGGCTTTTAGCGATTTTTTTGCGGCCAATGCCCGGGACATGGGGGCCACGCCCACGGCCGATCCGGCCGTCTGGACCTTGCCCGCAGGGCACGCCGCCCGCTTCGTGCCCATCACTCGGCTCGACGTCAGCGCCTCGGACATCCGGGCCCGCTGGCGGTCCGGCCGCCGCATCGACGGCCTCGTGAACCAAACCGTTTTGTCTCAACTTCTCACCAACGCCGAGACGCTGCGGGCCGCCTGGGGCCGCGCCGTATCGGCCTGACGTACGGACGCCCGCCTTGCAAAGCCGATCCTCCTTCGTTTGCCGCGTCATTGCCTGCTTGGCCTCGTGCCTGTTCGTGACCATGCTGGTCCTGCCGACGGCGGACAGGTATCTCGCCTTCGCGCCCAAGGGGACCATTGCCGAGAGCGATACCGCGCCCTTGCCGTCGGTCAGCGCCGATCCCGCCACCTGGGGCCGCTGGTTCAATGCCCTGCGCCGGGGCTATCTGGACCGTCGCTACAACCTGCGCGGCCTGCTCATCAGCTGGAACAGCTACATGGACACCTTTGTCCTGGCTTCCACCACGCCGTCCTCCAAGGTCATGGCCGGCAAGGAGCATTGGTTGTTTCTGGCCCAGGACGGGGCGTTTCGCAACGTCATTGAGGACGCCCGCTCCCCCGAAGATCTGCCGACCGCCTCGGTGGACTTGCTGGCCTCTGAACTGGAGCAACGCCGCCAGTGGCTGGAGGAACGCGGCATCCGCTATCTGGTGATTTTGGCCCCCAACAAGAATTCCGTCTATCCCGAGATGCTGCCCGAGGCCTTGCGTCCGGTGCGGCCCAAAAGCCAGCGCGAACAGTTCGTGGAGGCCGTGCGCGCCAAGGGCCATGTCGAGATCATCGACGTCACCCCGGCCCTGCTGGAAGCAAAAAAACAGCATAATGTCTTTTACATGACCGACAGCCACTGGAACGCTTTCGGCGCTTACGCGGCCTACCGGCAGATCATGGGACCCATTGTCCGAGAATTTCCGGCCGTCAAGCCCTTGCCGCGCGAACAGTTCCGGGTGGAGCAGTATGCCTGGATGGCCGGCGATCTGGCCTTCATGATGGGGCTGTCCGATTATCTGAAGGAAGACCGGGTGCTCTTCTTTAACAAAGAGTGGTACAAAGCCCGAGGCGCATCCTACGACGGTCCGACCGATCCGCACTACTTCGAAGTGCCGCAGTATTCCTACACCGACAATGCCAAGTTGCCCACGGCCATCGTCTTCCACGATTCCTTTTGGTGGGAGTTGCTGCCGTTTATGGCCGAGTCCTTCAGCAAGGCGCTTTATGTTTGGCTCAAGCCCCAGTCTGAGATGGAGCTGCGCTTTTTCGACAAGGCGCTCATTGAGCGCGAGAAACCGGACATGGTCATCGAGGAATTCACCGAACGCTACATCATTCCGCCGCTAAAGGGCGGGTTTAAGATCAAAAACGATACGGCCGCAGCCAAGAACTAGCAGGCCGGCGGCCTTTACACCGGCGTGGGAGTTCGTATAAGGGGTTGACGACCCAATCTATCGCGAACGACCCGCCTGGAGTTTTGTCTTTTTCCATGGAACACGACACTTCCTCGTCATCTCCTGACGCCGATTCTGCCGAACCCGCCGCTGCCGAGCCGGCCATGAGGCTCGGGGCCGGAGGCGGATCGTGCTGACCTTGGCTTTGGCCGTCGGCTTGGCCGTCGTGCTGTCGGCGTTTTGCTCCATGAGCGAGGCGGCGCTGTATTCCGTGCCCTGGAGCTGGATTGAGCGGCTGCGCAAAAACGGTCGAGCTTCGGGAGAACTCCTCTTCGCCCTGCGCAGCAACATCGAAAAACCCATCACCGCCGTCCTGACGCTCAACACCATCGCCAACACCGCCGGCGCGGCCGTGGCCGGCGCGGCGGCGGCGTCCGTGTTCGGGAGCGACGATCTGTGGCTTTTCACCGCCATCTTTACCGTCGTCATCCTCATTTTCGGCGAGATTCTCCCCAAAACCGTGGGCGTGGCCTACTGTCGGCCGGTTTCGGCCTTCATCGCCCGACCCATGAAACTCCTGATCCTGGCCCTTTTGCCTATCATCTGGGCCGGCGGGTTCCTGGCTCGGCTGGTGTCCGGCCGTCGCAAAACCCCAGTGTCCTCGGAAGAGGACCTGCGCGCCGTGGTGAGCCTGACCCGGCGCGAGGGGATTATTAATCCCCTGGAGGAACTCTCCATCACCAACATCCTGTCCCTGGACCGCAAGACCGCCAGCGACGCCATGACGCCGCGCACCGTGGTCTTTTCCCTGCCGGCCGAAATGACCGTGGCCGAGACCCGGGGCCAGGGCAAGGGCGTGTGGCCCCACAGCCGCATCCCGGTCCACGCCGCCGACGATCCGGAAAACATCGTCGGCATCGTCTATCGCCGCGAGGTCCTCGAAGCCCTGGCCAACGACCAGGACGACAAGCGCCTGTCCGACCTGGCCAAGCCCGTGCGCTTCGTGCTCGACACCATGACCCTGGACCGGGTGTTGGTAAAATTCCTGGAATCGCGTATGCATCTCTTCGTGGTGCTGGACGAATACGGGGGCGTATCCGGCGTCATCAGCTTGGAAGATGTCTTGGAAGAGATCTTAGGGAAGGAAATCATTGACGAAACCGACCAGGTGGCGGACATGCGCGAACTGGCCCGGACCCGACGCGAGGCGCTTTTGCGCCAGCGCGCCCGGGACGACGCGATGCCGTCCTAATCTTCAACCTATCGGGTTTTGCCATGGCGAAAAAGAATAATACGCCCATGTATCTCGTGGCGCTGGCCTTGTTTCTCGGGGGCCTGGGCTATCTGCTCTATTCCGGCCTGGGTGAGAACACTTCCTATTTTCTCAACGTTTCCGAAGCGCTGGCCATGCCGCCCAAGGAGTTGTCCAAGGCTCGGCTGTTTGGCACCGTGGCCGAGGACGGCATCGACCGGCCGGCCGACGCCCTGGGCGTCAGCTTCACGCTGCTGGACAAGGATCAGGCCGCCAAGACCATCCGGGTCGACTTCAAGGGCGTGGTGCCCGACACGTTTAAGCCCGGCGTCGAGGTCATCGTGGAAGGCGGCGTCAATCCCGCTTCCGGGGCCTTTGCGGCCAGCACGCTTATGACCAAGTGCCCGTCGAAGTACCAGAAGGAAAACCGGGGCTAACTCTCCGCCCTGGCTGCGGATCTCCACAAAACCGACCCCAGGGCCGCACCTGCCGCCTTGGAGCGGCAGGCGTCTGCTCCATGTCACATTGCCGCGAAACCGTTTGCCATCTCCTGGCGTCGTCGGCGCGTCCCCCTCGGGCCGTGCCGCTGTCGTCTCCGGGGACCCCATAGAGGAGTTTTCATGCACGTTACGGCGTATTTTGCCCTGCTTGCCGCCATGATCATCTGTCTGGCCGGCGCGGTAGCCGCCCTGTTCGCCCTGTGGCGAAACGACTACGGCCGCCTGGGAATGATCGAAAAAGGTCACCTGCTGGCCACGGCCGGCGTGGTCCTGGCCTCGGTCATTCTCACCGTCGCCCTGTGGAAACGCGATTTCTCCTTTATCTATGTGGCCGAATACACGGACACGCTGTTGCCGCTCTTCTATGCCCTGACCGCCTTCTGGGCCGGCCAGGCCGGCTCGCTCCTGTTTTGGATGCTCACCTTGGCCCTTTTCGGCGTCTTTTTTGCCGTCTCGCCGGCCTACCGCAGCCTGTCCGCGCCCACGCGCCACGCCTACTGGCTCTTTTTCCTCGTGGTCGAAGCCTTCTTCCTGCTGCTGTTGACCGGCCCCTCCAATCCGTTCCTGGAAGCCGTGCCGCCGGTGCCCGAGGGCCGAGGACTCAATCCGCTGTTGCGCAATCCGGGCATGATCTTCCACCCGCCCCTGCTGTTTATGGGCTACGCCGGATTTGCCATCCCGGCCTGTCTGGCGCTGGCCGGCTGGCTGACCGGGGAGCGCGCCTCCTTTGCCGCCGCCGCCCGCAACACCGCCATCCTGTCCTGGATCTTCCTCACCGCCGGCATCATCCTCGGCGGCTGGTGGTCCTACATGGAACTGGGCTGGGGCGGTTACTGGGCCTGGGACCCGGTCGAAAACGCCTCGCTGATCCCGTGGCTGGTCAGCACCGCCTTTATCCACACCGCCATTGTTGAGCGCCGCACCAAGGCCCTGGCCAAGACCAACGTGGCCCTGGCCGTGGTGACCTTCGTCACCTGCATCCTGGGCACCTACCTCGTGC
>JAEZEM010000162.1 GCA_023417745.1 Pseudomonadota bacterium | reverse complement strand
AGGTGATCATGGCCAAGGGCGAGACCGGCAGCACCATGAACGTCATCCTGTCCGGCCTCACGGCCGTGACCGTGGGCGACCGGGAGGTGGCCCGGCTGGGGGCCGGCCAGATCGTCGGCGAGATGGCCCTTTTAACCGGCGAGCCGAGGCAGGCCGATGTGCGCGCCGTGGAACCCACCGAATGTCTGGTGGTCGACCGCGAAGGCTTCCGACTGGTCCTGTCGCGCCATCCGGCCGTGGTCGAGCGGGTGCGGGCCATTTTCGAGACCCGGGCCGCCGCCAACCATGCCGCTTCCAAACCCGATGCCCAGGCCGAGGCCTTAAGCCTCTTCGCCCGGTTCAGGAGTCTTTTCACATGACCGACGCCCGTCCCCTCCACGGCCGCCCTCGGGCCGCCGCCGCCGCTCTGGCCTTTGCCGGCGCGGCTCTTGTCCTGCTCGTTGGCCGCGAGGCCCTGGCCGCCGCGTCCCCGGCCGCTGTCGTCGCCGTCGCCGCCGCTGCCTTGTTCGGTCTGGCGGCTCTTGGCGCGCGCATGGTCCGGCCTGTCCTGGCCAACAACCAGCCGGCCTCGCTGACGGCCGTGGCCCTGGGGGCCATGGCCGTGTGTCTGCCCGCAGCGCTTTTGGCCGAGCGGCTGGCCACCGCCCTGGCCGGTGGACTGGCCGGTCTGGGGCTGGCTGTGGGATTGACGGGGCTGGTCGTGGGCGCGGGGCTGACCGTGGCCCGGGCCGCCAGCCGGGAAGCCGGCGAAACGTCCGGCCGGTTCCTGTGGGTCATGCTCGGCGGGGCCGTAGCCGGCGCGCTCTTCGTGGCGTTTGTCGCCGTGCCCAAGCTTTCGCCCTTAAACGCCTGTCTCGACGGCGGCATCGGCTGCGCCGCCGTGGGCATCATCTGCGCCTCGGCCGCGCCTCACGGCAAGCGCTCCCTGGAAACCTGGCTGTCGGTGCTGGCCCTGATCTTTGTGCTCCTGCTGCCGCTGTCGAGCCTTATCGACGCCCGCAGCAGCGCCTGGTGCGACCCGTCCGCCGCCCCCGCCGCCGTCAAGCCGGCCCCGTAAGCCACGCCCTCGCCCACAACCGAACCCCTTTATACTTTTCTCCATTCGGGGGGTCTGGGGGCCTCAGGCCCCCAGCCGCCGGAGGCATCTTCCTCTCTCTCCCTCGCTCCCTTCTCCCTCGCTCCCTTCACCCTCGCTCCACTCCACCCCCGTTCCACTCTCGATACGCCCCGGGCGGCACGCCCAGGCGGCGTTTGCATTGGCGGGTGAAGTGGCTTTGGTCACAAAAGCCGGCCTCCAGGGCGGCCTGGGCCAGTCCTTGGCCGGCGGCGGCCTGTCTGGCTCCCTGGGCCACCCGGCGGGCGAGCAGGTATTGGCCCACGGCCATGCCGGTTTCGCGCACGAAAAGCCGTTCCAGGTAGGTCGGCCCGACCCCGGCCAGGGCGGCCAGGCAGGCCAGGTCGTGGGACGCGGCGGGATCGGCCTCGATGGCTGCCCGGGCGAGAGCCACGGCCGGATGGCGGGGCCGGCCCGGACCGGGGCGCAAGCGCAGGACATGGGCCAGGGCGCACAGGGCCTCCATGGCCGCGTCGGCGTTTTCCGCCAGGGCTTCGGCCAGGGCCAGGAGCCGGGTCGCGGCCTGGGCGTCGCGCCAGGGCCGCACCCAGTCCTCGGGCGCGGCCTCGGCCCGGCCGACCTCGGCCAGCAGTTGCGGGGCCACGGCCACGACGACGTAGCTTTGGCCGTGCCGGGCCAGAGGCGCGCAGCTGTGGCGCACGCCGTCCGGCACGAGAAAGCCCTCCCCGGCCTCGATGCGCGTGCGTCCGCCGCCGCAGGCCAGTTCGCGGCCGCCCGCAAGGATCAGCCCGGCCACCACCGCGCCGTGGGCATGGGGCGCGATGTCGGCAACCACGTCCCGGCCCCGCACGACGCTAAGGCCCGGCAGGTCCGGGCGGCGCAGCACGTCGAGTCGGGGCGTTTGGGACATGGCCGTTGCCTTTGGGACCGGCGTTACAGCAAGGCCGGGAAGAACTTGGCCAGCAAGCACAGGCCCTGGTCGCCGGCCGTGACGGCGTGGGGCGTGCCCCGAGGGATGACGGCCGTGACGCCCGGCGCGTAGTCGGCTTTCCGGCCGGCGAGTTCGGCCGTGCCGGCCCCGGAGACGACCTCGTGGAGCTCCCAGTGACCGTCGTGGACGTGGCCGGCCAGGCTGGCTCCGGGGCTTAGGCGCACGATGTGGCAACTCAGCTGGCCCTGGGTGTCGGCGGCAGCGACCAGATGGCGCAGGCGCACCCCGGCAAAGGCCGGATGGTCCTGCCAGGGCAGCGCCTCGGCGTCACGGACGTCGGTCAGGGTGTAGACGGCGCGGCCGGCGGCCAGGCTGGTTTCATGGGTGTCTTGCATGGCGGATCGCTCCTTCTTTTGGGTGATGCCGCAAAAACGCCGCCGCCATCTTGGACGATCCTGCCCTGAAGGCCGAGCCATCCCTTTACGGGCCGGGTTCGGGCTGGTACAAGTTAAGTACTTTTTTTCACAATCCACGCCCGAGGCTTCCATGCAGATCGCCGACATCATGCGCACCACGGTCATCAAGGTGCGGCCCGAAGTGCCGATCGGGAACGTGCTCATCTGGTACGGCGGCATGAACAACACCTTCCGCAACACGTATGTGGTGGACCACTGCGACCGGTTGCTCGGGGTGGTGACCATCCACACGTTTCTCTCCATCATCGTCACGCCGGAGGTGGCGGCCCAGGCCAGGGCCGGGCATCTCGACGGCCGGGAGGCGCTTTTGGACGCGCTGCGCCACAACATGGCCGCCAGTTCGGACACGCCTGTGGGCGATCTCATGGACGCCGACTACCCCTTTGCCCATCCCGAGGATCTCTTCGTCATGGCCGGTGAGCTCATTGTGGAGCGCGGCATTCCGGCCGTGCCGGTCATCGACCCCAACGGGGTGCTGGTGGGGGAGATCAGCCGGCGCATGATTTTGCAATTTCTGGTGAAAAATCTTTAGTGCCGCGCCCCAAACAATACGGGAGTATTGTTTGGATAGATACATGGCTTCACGCTGTTGCCCGCCAGCCGCCCCATGCGTTTTGGGTGGACACGACATGAGGTCCGGCCAAAAAACAGGCCCCCGCCCGGAAAACGGGCAGGGGCCTGATGGATCGCCTGTTCCAAATCCGTCGCCCAAAGAGCGCGGATGGGCGGCAAGGCCGGCGTTCGTGACGCCGGTTCGCCAAACTACTTCACGGCGTCCTTGCGGGTCTTGCCCGGGGTGAAGCGCACGGCCTTGGAAGCGGGAATATTGATGGGGTTGCCGGTACGGGGATCGCGTCCGGTGCGCGCCGCCCGCTCCGACACCTTGAAGGTGCCAAAACCCGTCAGGGTCAGGGCCTCTCCGCCGACCAGGGACTCCTGGATAGCGCCCAGAACGGCGTCGAGGACCTTGCCGGCCTCGGCCTTGGTGGCAATGCCGGCATTGGCCTGGATCTTGGCGATAATGTCTGTTTTAGCCATGTGCGTGCGATCTCCTTATCGTTGGGAACCAC
>JAEZEM010000512.1 GCA_023417745.1 Pseudomonadota bacterium | reverse complement strand
CCCGCCGGCCAGGAAGGAGAGCCACAGGGCCGAGCCGGCCACATGGGCGGCCGAGCCGAAGATGGCGTAGACGCCGCCGCCGACCATGCCGCCGATGCCGATGGCCACGGCCGAGGCCAGGCCCATTAGTTTGGCGGAAGCTGGAGCGGCTGTAGCGGCGGGTGAGGAAGAAGGCGGCATGGTGAGGCTCCGGGTGTAATGGGGGCGTGGAGTATGAACGTACTCGTGGTTCGGCGGCTTGTTGACGGCGGCCAAGCGGCTGCGGCACGCTGTTGGGGCGGCGGCGGACGCTTGATGCTCTGGCAATGGGTGTGGCGGCAACGCCTCGGGAAGTCAATGGAGGGGCGGGCGGGCAGGCCGGATCATCCCCGCGTCTGCGGGGAACACTCGTCCACGCGACGGAGCAGGGCCGCCGATAGCGGATCATCCCCGCGCCTGCGGGGAACACGCCTCAGAGCAACCATGACGCGCCGCCATCTCCGGATCATCCCCGCGCCTGCGGGGAACACTCCCACGTCGGAGGCAGTCAACGGCGGCTGGACGGATCATCCCCGCGCCTGCGGGGAATACCCCGAGGACACCCGCCCTGCTGTTCGCGCCTACGGATCATCCCCGCGCCTGCGGGGAACACGTATGCGGTAGCTTCCATGATGGTCTCCTTCTCGGATCATCCCCGCGCCTGCGGGGAACACCCTATCTGACGTCGGATGACCGTCGCGAGGTCCGGATCATCCCCGCGCCTGCGGGGAACACAATCAGCCCCGGCCACGCGACCGCCTCATGATCGGATCATCCCCGCGCCTGCGGGGAACACCGGTAAGCCGGGACCTCATGGCCGAAGCCATCCGGATCATCCCCGCGCCTGCGGGGAACACGGGGGCGCTACCTCAACGACGAGCGATGTTGCCGGATCATCCCCGCGCCTGCGGGGAACACTGTCGGGCGACGTAGGAAATGACGGACAAGCCCGGATCATCCCCGCGCCTGCGGGGAACACTGGTACGGCAGTGTGCTGGATTCACAGATGTTTTTCAACATCAGGAACGCTACCCAAAACTCGATCTAAATTGTCAATGAACTTAGTCGGTTAACTAGGCTGTTCTGGTAAGGCCAGCGGCAAAAACGATACAAGGCTTAACCCATCGAAATCACAAGGAACACGACGATTCGGACCCAGCGTGCGAAACTCGAAGCCCGATTCATTGCGCGCGCTCCAGGCCATGACCGCGTTGCCGTCCTCAATCCCTACTTCGACGGTCTTCCAGATCATCTCACGGACTTTCACCGAGTAATTGCCTACATAGACCCCGGCGCGGATCTCCAGCAGCCATACCGCCAGACGACCGCGCAGACGCGGCGGCGCGTTCTCAAGGACGATGACCAGCATCCCCAAGACCCTCCTCGTCCGCGAAGGCCGGGCCAACGGCCTCTGGCGGCGCTTGCGGCACAGGGAGACCCCCGGCCGACAACACGTCCTCGATTTCCGGAATGATGCGCGACAACAACTTCGATTCCCGAAAGCGGTCGCGACAAGCCAGCCGCACAACGCGTTCCGGTTCGGCCGGCGACTGTCCCGCCACCCGAAAGGCCACCGGAACCACCGTGTCGAACTTGTAGATGTCGGCAATGTCGTAGACGAAACTGCGCGGCTTGCCGGTGTGCAAAAAGCCGATGGCCGGCGCATATCCGGCCGCCAGAATCGCCGCTTCGCAAAGCCCGTGCAGGCAGGCCGTCGCCGCGCTCAGGCAGCGGTTGGGAAGATCGCCGCTGCCCCACTCGCGCGGGTCGTACTTCCGGCCCGACCACGGCACGCGGTATTGCTTGGCTAGCAGTTTATACATCTCGCGCACACGCGTGCCTTCGATGCCGCGAAGTTGATCGACGCTGCGCCGCGACGGCGTTTCTTCTCCAAAGCGCAAGGTGAACATCCGGCGCACCACCTTGACCCTGGCTTCGGGATCAAGCGCCAAAGCCGCCTGATACAGCAGCTTGTCGCTGCGCGCCCCGCCGGGCTGGCCGGAGGCGTAAAGACGCACTCCGGCCTCCCCGACCCAGGTCAAAAGCGTGCCCGCCCGGGCGGCCAGGGCCACCGCCGCATGACTCACGCGGATGCCCGGCTCCAGCAGGATGAAGGCCACGCCCCCGACGGGTATGTGCGTGCGCGTCCCGGCGGCGTCCACGACCACGAATGCGCCGTCCAGCACATCCAGATTGCCTTTCTCCAAAAAGACCATGGAAGCCCGCTCTTTGAGCGGCAACTGGGGCAGGCGCGGCAACATGACCGTCAGGCCCGCCGCGCCAGCAACAGCCCGCAGCCCAGGCCTTTGGCCGGGCCAACGCCAGTGAACAACGCGTCAAGCGCCTTATCGGCGTCGCAGACTTGGGCAAATCCGGCAAAATCCAGCGTTCCCAGGGTCACTTTTCGGCCGTCGCGCCAATACTGGCGTTTGGTGTAGCTTTCGACCACAAGACTCAAATCTTCGAAACAAAGCCCAAGTTCCGCTTGTCGGGCCAGCAGCCACCTGCCTCCGCATTGCTGGGCCAGCACGGCACGCGGCGGCGGCGTGACGCCCTTGGCCTCATACCGTTTGCGCGCATCCTGGACCACGTCGAAACGATCCTGGCCGCCGCCTTCCCGTTGGCGTTTGACCACGGCGTTGGCCCGAAGCGAGACATACAGCCGGTCGCCTTCGGCCAGCTGCGGCGCGTACGGTTTGACGGCGATGCGCCAAACGCCTTGGCGGTCCACGGGTTCCACCCTGTGCTTCGACGGCCAGTACTTCTTCGACTCCGACCACCCTGTTTATCCCAGTGTGGACGGCACCGGCGCGGCCGCGACCGTCGCCAACATCGCCGCCGGCACGGACATCCCCTGGTATCTGCTCGACACCTCGCGTGTGCTCAAGCCCATCCTTTTCCAGGAGCGCACCAAGCCCGAGCTGACCAGCATGACCCGTGTCGATGACGAGGCCGTTTTCATGACCGACGAATATCGCTTCGGCATCCGCTACCGCTGCAACTCCGGCTTCGGCTTCTGGCAGACCGCTTACTGCTCCAAAAAACCCCTTAACGACGACAACTTCAACGCGGCCTATGACGCCATGACCGGCTTCCGGGCCGACGGCGGCCGGCCGCTGGGCATCAAGCCCACCTTGCTGGTGGTGCCCACCAACCTGCGCACCGCCGCCGCCGAGGTGGTGCAGGTGGCCCGGCGCGCCGACGGCGCGGACAACCCCAACGCGGGCATCGTGGACGTGCTGGTCACGCCCTGGCTCAACTAGGAGGTCGCCATGATCGTGATCCCCGCCATTGTCCGCACCCGCAGCTTGCGCGGCGGCCATTACCGGGCCGGCCTCAAGCACGAGGCCGAGCCCGGCGACATCCCGCCGGGCACCGTCACCGAGGACCAGCTGGCCCAGCTCCAGGCCGACCCCGACCTGGACGTGGAAATCCTCGACCCGCCCCAGGAGCCGCCCAAGGCCCCGACGCCGCCCCGCAAGGGGAAGCAAGCCGCGCCCGAAGCCGGGCCGGCCAAGGCCGATGCGCCCGCTCCCGCCCCGGCCGAAGCCGCCGAGGCCGCCGAGGGCGATACCGGCGACGAAGACTTCGGCTTTGACGATGAGCCGGCCCCGGCCCCCGGGACCGAGGGCAAGTAAATGTACGCCACCCTGGACGACATGACGGCCGCCTTCGGCCTGGATGAGCTGGTGGCCATCACCGACCGGGACCACACCGACGCGGTGGATGTCCCCCTGGTTGATGCGGCTTTGCTCCGGGCAGGGTATTGAGCGGCCGAGCCGGGTCCTCTTCGCTGGCGATGACGGAGGCGTAAGCGGCCGCCAGTTCCCAGGCCGGCGAGGTGGTGCCGGGCAGCAGCGCACAGGTGATGCGGCCGGAATTGATCAGTTCGGCCAAGGTGGTGCCCTGGGCCAGGGTGCCGGTATGGGCATAGACGCCGATGGCGCCGCGCTGCTCCAGGGCGTGGCTGACGGAATCGAGGTGAGCGCGCAAGGCGGTCAGCTGGGCTTGGGCCGTGTACGGCACGGCGATGATGTGGTGGCCGTCGGCAAAGACGGCGGCCAGGGCCGGGGCGATGTCCGGGTCCACCATGCCGCCGGCCATGGGCGTGACCACGGCGGCCAGGCCGTCCACGGCCAGGGAGCAGGCCAGACTAACGCCGTTTCCGGCCGCGCCCTTGTTGCGGGCGGTCAGGGTCACGTCGCCGCCCACGGCCGCCGCCGTCACGGGCAGGGTGCGGTGGGCGTTGATCTTGTCGGCCAGGCTGGCGGCCACGGCGGCGGCCGTGTCGGCCAGAGTCGCCGAGACTTGCACGAGCTGCGCGCCGATGGTCAGGCTGACCACGCCGACGCCGGCCGAGGTGCCGGACAGGGCGACTTTGCCGGTGGCGGCGATGCCGGCCGCGTCGTCGGCCACGGTGATGACCGACAGGCGCAGGTAGGGGTTGGCGGTGATGGCCGCGCGCACCATAAGGTGGGCCAGGCTCCCGGTGCCAAAGAGCGTGCGTGCCTCCTCGTCCGAAAACACTTCCACGGGCACAAGCGCCGGCTGCGTGCCTTCGGCCGTGCCTTGGGCCACGATGAGCATCCGCTGCACATTGGCCGGCAGGGTGCGAACCGCCAATTTGGTGTTGAACTCGAAGTATTTTCCGGGTTTGCGGATGCTCGCCGGCAAGGTGTCGAAGCTGATATTGGGGCTGGCCATCACGCCTCCTTGGGCTTTTGCGGCGCGGCCTCGGGCGCGGCAACGGCTTTGGCTTCGGCCTCGGCAATGGCCTTGGCGTCCAGCAGCACCAGGTCGCCGTCCGCGATGCGGCGGCGGTAGTACGCGGCGTCCGGCACGGCCACGGGCTTGGCGTCGGTGATGTGGCGGCGCGGCATCCCCTCCATGGGGACGCGCACGCCGGCAGCGGCCTTGACGGTGATCACAGGTTGTCTCCTTTGGGTTTGCAGGTGACCAGGTCAACGGCGTCGGGGACGCCGTCGTCGGGCTGCAAATGATAGCTGAGGCCCACCCGCTCCAGCAGGGGCGGTTCGGGCGCTTCCAGTTCGCGCAGGCGAAGCGGGTAGATGGTGTGCCACTCCAGGGCGTAGGCGGACACTGCCTGGCCCTTCAGGCTGGCGCTGACGATGGTGCGGGCGCGGCCTGGGACAAAGGGGTCGATCTCCAGGCCCAGGTCTTGGCCGGTGAGCAGCCGGCGCACGTCCGCGATCATGCGATAGGTGCCGACCTGCCGGCCGTCGCCTTTGCGGGTGGCGGCCTCGGAGCGCAGGCTGCGCGCACCCACCAACACGGCGAAGGTGGCCGGGATGTGCCACACGGTCTTGGCGGTATTGACCGGCTTGCCCGGGCCGTCGTGGGCAAAGACCACCCACAGGGCCGGGAAGCGGCGCACCACTTCGGCCAAGCCCTCGTCGAACTCGCCGCCGTAGGTGGCGATGTCGGGCTTGTACGGCAGGGCCGCCTCGGCGAGCCGGCGCTTGATGGCCTCCTCGATGACGGCGATCACGCTTCATCCTCCACGACCGGCCGCCGGTCGAACACCCGGCGGCCGGTGGAAAAGGCCACCCCATTCGCACTGCCCTGGCCGGGTAAGCTCTGCCCGGGCAGGTCGGCCTTGCCGTCGGCCACCCGCTCCAGCCATTTGATGGCTTGCCGATAGCGCTCCAGGATCGGGTCCGTCTCGCTGGCCGGGCCGCCGGTCAGGCGGTAGCGGGCGATGTCGCACACGGCCGCCACGAGCACCGGCGGCACGGGCGAAGCGATGGGTACCGGGTAACGCCTGGCCAGGTAGCTGTCCGCCTCGGAGGATGGCCCTGTCGCCCGTGGCCAAGCGCCTGGGGCGCATGGAGCAGGAGTCGGCCCTGTATAACGGCTGCACGCCGCTGGAGGTCGGCCCGGGCGAGAAGGTCCAGATCGTGCGGGCCATCACCACCTACACCCGCGACCCCC
>JAEZEM010000493.1 GCA_023417745.1 Pseudomonadota bacterium | reverse complement strand
AAGTGCTGGAAATCCCCATCATCGTCGTGCGCGAGGACACCTACAACGTGGCCAAGAAGATGGAGACGCTTTTAATGCGCCACAAGCTGCGCGACGAGATCAAGATCCGCCAGGGCGCGCAGCTCATTAACGCCAACCTCGATTTCGGGGTGCTGCGCGAACAATTAGGTCTGTAGACGTCGTAACGCGGGACGCCCCCGGACGGCGGGACGTGCCGGCCTTGGGGCGCTGCCGCAGGTGCATGAAACGCCGGTCGGCCCGGTTGCGGCCGCGCGGGGCAAACCAGCTCGGCGGCCGTGTTGTCCAAGGCCGCGCCCGCACGGCCCCCTTGCCAACGCCCCCGATTTCGGGCATCGGCCTGCCCAACCTGAGTGAGCAGCAGGGACCCAGCCCGAGGAGGTTTCATGGGCGACAGGCTCCTGGCCGAAATCATTACCCCCGACGTCATTGCCATCGCGCCCGACGCGCCGGCCAGCCTTGGCCTCGACATCATGCGCCGACGCGGCATTTCCTGCCTGGTCGTGGCCGAGGCCGGCAGACCCGTGGGCATCGTCACCGAACGCAACGTCCTGTGGGCCGCCGCCCACTCCGGCGGCGACTTCGCCCAGCGCCCCATAAGCGAACTCATGAGCGCCCCGGTCGTCACCGTGGGCGAGGAAGCCTCCCTGGTCGAGGCCTACCACCTGCTGGCCCAGAAACGCCTGCGCCATCTGGTCATGGTGGACGAGGCCGGCACGGCCAAGGGCGTGCTCACCCAGTCCGACCTCATCGAACGCCTGGGCTACGATTCCCTGGCCGAAATCAAGCGCGTCAGCGAAATCATGACCCGTGAGGTGGTCGCCGTCGACGGCAACATCACCGTGCGCGAGGCCGTGGCGCGCATGGCCGACCGCTCCATCTCCTGCCTCATCGTCGCCCGCGACGGCCGCCCGGCCGGCATCATCACCGAACGCGACGTGGTGCGCCTGCTCTCCGAAAGCCCCCACCTCGGCCGGCTGCGGCTCTACGACATCATGAGCTGCCCGGTCGTCTGCGTGGAAGAAGACCGGCCGGTCTTCGAGGCGGCGCTGATCATGCGCAAACGCCGGATGCGCCGGCTGGTGGTGGTCGACGACGACCGGCGAGTCATGGGACTCGTCACCCAGTCCGACATCGTGCGGGGGCTGGAAAGCAAATACGTGCGCACGCTCAAATCCGCCCTGGCCGAAAAGGACGAGGCCCTGCGCGTGGTCGGCAAGTCCCTGGTCGAGAAGACCATGTTTCTCGACAACCTGCTGCGTTGCGCCGAACTGGGCATCGCCGCCGTGGACGAAACCTGGCGCGTCACCTACGTCAACCCGGCGGCCGAACAGATTTTCGGCGTCCGGGCCGGAGACGCGGCCGGGCGCGACCTGCGCGAACTCCACGTGCGCCACGGCGTGACGCTCGCCCACCTGGGCGAAGGGCTGGCCGCCGTGACGCCGGCCCACAGCCACGACTTCACCTTCAGCCTAAACCGCGACGGCGAACCCCGGCTCTACGCCGGCCGAGTGTCCGGCATCTACGACAAGGAAGGCGCGCCGTCGGGCTACGTGCTCATGGCCCGGGACGAGACCGAACGCCGGCAGGCCGAGGACGCCCTGGCGCGGCTCACCCGCAACCTCGAAAATCTCGTGGTGGAACGCACCCGCGACATGGACCACAAGGCCCGGGAACTGGAAGAAGCCAACGAACGCCTGCGCGGCATGGACGAGATCAAAAGCGCCTTTCTCTCCTCGGTCTCCCACGAACTGCGCACGCCGCTGACTTCGCTGCTGGGTTTTTCCAAACTCATCTCCCGGGACTTCAACCGCCACTTCGCCCCCCTGGTCGGCGAAGACCCGGTTTTGGCCAAACGGGCCACCCGCATCGAGGACAACCTGCGCGTGCTCTCCCACGAAGGCGAACGCCTGGCTCGGCTCTTAAACGATTTCCTCGACCTCTCGCGCATCGAATCCGGCCGCATGCAGTGGCGCGACCGGGAGATGTGCCTGGCCGACGTGGTCCAAAACGCCGTGGCCGCCGTGGCCGGACTCTTTTCCAGCCGTCCCGAGGTCGATCTCGAAACGCGCCTGCCCGAGACTTCGCCCGTGGTCCTGGCCGACCCGGATCGCCTGGAGCAAGTGCTCATCAACCTGCTCGGCAACGCCGCCAAGTTCACGGCCGTGGGCGCTGTCACCGTGACCATCAGCGAACCCCGGCCCGGCACGGCCCGAGTGGCCGTGATCGATACCGGCCCGGGCATCGCCCCGGCCGACCGGGAACTGATTTTCGACAAGTTCCGCCAGGTGCGCCTGGACCCCGAAGGCTCGGCCCCGTCCAAGGGCACGGGCCTGGGCCTGGCCATCTGCCGCGAGATCGTCCAGCACTACGGCGGCCATATCTGGGTGGAGCCGGCCCCGGCCCGGGGTGCGGCCTTCGTCTTCGAACTGCCGACCACCGCCGGCGGCGTCGTCTGCCAGCCGCCGGCCGCGCCGCGCCCCCGCGACCGCGACAAGCCGCTTATCCTCGTGGTCGACGACGATCCGGCCGTATCCTCCTTCCTCATCCAGTTCCTGGAAGGCGAAGGCTACCGGGTGGCCGCCGCCCACGACGGCGCTTCGGCCCTGTCCGCCGCCGAACGCCTGCGCCCCCAAGCCATCACCATGGACATGGCCATGCCCGGCATGGACGGCCGGGCCGCCATCGAAGCCCTGCGCCGCGATCCGGCCCTGGCCCACATCCCGGTCATCGTCATCACCGGCCACGACGCCCCGCCGCCAGGCAGCGCCGACGCCGTGCTCCACAAACCCCTGGACCCCACCCGCCTGCTGGCCGCCATCGAAGGCCTGCTGGCGGAGCCGGATTAGCCCCAGCCCTTGAGAACGCCCGGGATATGGCGTAGCTACGGAGCCCCAAGCCAAGGAGGCTCGCCATGCCCAAGCGTCGCGTGCTGTGCCTGGACATCGGTTCCGGCACCCAGGACGTGCTCTACCATTTTCCCGACCTTGAGCCGGAAAATTGCCCCAAATTCGTGCTGCCGGCCCCGGCCCGGCAA
>JAEZEM010000395.1 GCA_023417745.1 Pseudomonadota bacterium | reverse complement strand
GATAAGTACAGTGCGGATAACGCGGGAGGGGGGTCGCCATGGACATCAAGAACATCTTCGGAATCAATCAGCCCTACGGGCAAAGTCGCGTCGGGCGCGGCGACTCTGGCGAATCTTCGAGCGTTTCGCGCGGCAAGACGAGCAGCTCCGGCAGCACGTCCGGTTCGTCGGCCGACCGGGTGACGCTTTCCGACGGCGCACGGCTCGTGTCCGTGGCCACGCGCACGGCCCAGGAAGCCCCGGAATCGCGGGCCGACAAGGTGGCTTCCCTCAAGGCCCAGGTGGAGGCCGGCACCTATCAGCCGGACTCCAAGAAGATCGCCGAAAAAATGCTCACCATGGATTCGGAATTGTTCGGCTAAGCCAAGCAGACCCAAAAACATCGCCGCGACGCCCAAGGGCGACGCGGCGATGCGAAGACGGCGCAATTCCTGACGCCTTTTCGGACCGCCTCGGCGGGTCCGGGAAGGCGTCAGCCTTTTTTGGGAGTGGCCATGCCCGGCGTGTAATGGGCCGGGTAGCGGGAGTCGGTCTGGGGAATCTGCAAGCCGACGCGGGCCTCGTTGTTGACCACGATGGGGCCGCTGAGATTAAGGGTGGTGCGTTCCGGCAAGCCCTGGGGAATGGTCACGGTGACCAGGATGGTGGCCTGCTCCCGGGAATCGATGCCGAGAACCCGCCGATCCGCCTCGCCGATGACCACTTCGTATTCGGTCATAAACGAGTAGGGATCGGCCACGAGCAACCCCAGCGACGGGTTGTCGAGGCTTTGCAGCACCAGAAACGGGGAATCGTCGCGCACCTGGATAAGGGTGAATTCCCGCTGATCCCCGAAGCCAATGAGGCCCCTGGGGAATTGCAGCACCCGTTCTTCCGGCAACGTCAAGCGCCCAAGGCGCGTTTCCACTATTCGTTCGTTTTTTTTGGCCATAACTTCGCCGCCGCCAGGACATCGGAATCCATGGCGCAAAGCGCCTGCCGATTCTGTTCAAGCACCCGCAGATAAACCTCTTCGCGATACACCTGCATGTCGTCGGGCACTTCCAGCCCGATCTTGATCTGCTTGCCCTGGACCCCCAGGACGGTGATCTTGATATGGTCTCCGAGGTGCAGGCTTTCGCCCGGCCTCCGGGTCAAGATGAGCATGAACGCCCACGCCCCCACTTGTGTTTCTGGACGCGAAAAATTCCGTCTTCGCGCCCGGTTATCCATCCTTTTAGCCGCCTGGACCGGCCTTTGTCAACGCCTGGGGCCGCGTCCGCTAAATATAGCTGACCAACGACAGGTTCATGACCGTGCTCGAAGACTTGAGCACGGCCTGATAGGCCAATTCCTGCTGGGACAGCTTGGTGATGAGCTCGGTGATGTCGGCGTCCTCGGTCTTGCTGAGCGTATCCCCCGCGTTCTCCGCCAGGGTGTCGACCATGGTGCCGGCCGCCGTCACCCGGTTTTCCCGAGCGCCCACCGAGGCGGCCACGGTGAGCACCTGCTGCTGCGAGGCCGTCAGCTGGTCCAGGGCCTGCTGGCAGCCCTGCTGGTTGTTGGTTTCGAGGTAGCCCACGAGCTTGCCCACGGTCTCGAACAGGTTGGCGTCGGTCGACCCATCGAAGGTCACGGCCTTCCCGTTGTAGATGCCGCCGAAGATGTCCTTGCCCACTCCGTTGACCGTGACCGAGTCCGTGGGGGAAATGGCCATGTTGATGTTGGCGGTGCTGGGCTGGATGAAATACTGGCTGCCGGCGGCCAAGGCCCCCGTGCCCAGGGTGTCTTGGCTGAAGCTGAGCGAGCCGCCGGGAACAGGCAGGCTGACCGCGCCGGTGGCCGGATTGGGAACGCCCGAGGTGTTGCCCGTCACCCAGGAACGGCCGCCGTCGGTGCTGTAGGAATAGGCAAAGGGCGTATTGGTGGTGAAATCGCAGCCTTCGTCCAGGCGCACGGTGACGTTGCCGGAAAAGACCCCGGACGCTTTGGCGGTGATGTCGGTGTTGGTGGGCGTCTCAACGACGTTAATGCCGTCGTTGCTGTTGCCGTTGTAAACCGCTGTGGGGCGTATCCACATCCAGGTGCCGTTCTGGTCGTCATGGTCGGCGCAGGCCTTGACGTTGTCCAGGGAGTTGTTGGCCAGGGTCATGGACACGCCGCCCAGGTTAAGTTCCTGGGGATCGTCGGTGGCGGCGGTGTTGTAGGTCCCCGTGGTCCAGGTGGCTCCGCCGTCGCTGGAGTAGGAAAAGGCCGGCTGGTGACCCACGGCGTCGGTTCCCATAAACTGCACCAGCACGGTGGAGTCGCTGTCGCCGGTCAGGGCGAAGCCGCCGTTGGAAGCGACCGTGGCGCTAAAGGCCGTGTCGTTGGAATTCATCGACAATTGTTGCGTGAACGCCTCGGTGTCGACCTTCTGCCCGGCGAACAGGGACTGGCCGTTGTATTCGGTGTTGGCCAACGAAATGAGCTGCTGGAAATACTGGCGCACGGCCGAGGAGATCTCTCCCCGGTTCTCGTCGGTGACGGTGCCGGTGGCGCCCTGCTCGGCATAGCCCTTGATGCCGGAGATGAGCGTGCTGACCGAGGTCAGCGTGCTGTCGGCCTGGGTGAGCCAGCCCTGGGCGTTGGTGATGTTGCGCTTGTACTGGGTGAGCTGGCTGATGTCGCAGCGGGTCTGGAGCACCACGGACGCGCCGTTGGGATCGTCGGAGGGCGCATTGATGCGCTTTTGGGGGGACGACTGGAGATTGGTCTCCATGAGTTTGCTTAAGGCGGCGTTGTTTTGCCGGACAATGGAGCCATATATGCTTTGCTGGGCGACGCGCATGACCATGGGAACCTCCGGGAGCCTAGTTCTTGAGCCCCAGGACTGTCTCGAACATCGTATTGGCCGTGCTGACGAGCTTGGCCGCAGCCTGGTAGGAATGCTGGAACTTGATCATGTTGGTCAGTTCCTCGTCGAGGTTGACGCCGGAAGTGGAAAGCTGTTGCTCGTTGAGTTCGGCGGCCAGGGCGGACTGGTAGCTCGCCTGGTAGGAGGCGGCGGCGTTGTCGGCGCCGATCTGGGCGACCAGGGCGGCATGGTAGTCGGTCAAGGTCTGGTTCACCGTGGTCTTGCCGGCGGCATAAAAGCCTATGGCCGTGTTTTCCAGCGCGGTCATGGCCTTGGCCGTGAGGTTGTCGCCCGCGGCCACCAAGCCGTTTGTCCCCACATGGCCGGCGTTGATCCGGTTGAGATCGGACCCGACGACGTCATTGACGGCCGCGTCCGAGGCCCTGGAGCCGGTGAGAAACGTGTTGACGCCAAGGGCGGCCAACAGGCCCGATGAATCGGCGCCGAACTGGAAGGTCGCCCCGCCCGTCCCCGCGATGGACAGCCGGTTGTTGACCACCGAGGCGGTGACGCTGCCGCCAAAGGCGGCGTTGATCTGGCTGATGACGTCGTCCAGGGAGTCTCCGGGCGTAAAGCTTATGGCGGAACTGGCGGTCAGCGCGCCACTGGCGTCGTAGGCGTACATCATGGACGCGCCGGACTGGAGCCGGTTGCCGTAGTCGAGTCCGGAAGTCGGCGAATCCAGGGCGTAGCTCGAATCGACCACGGCGTCGGTCCCAAGGACCGAAGCGAAATTCGTCAGCCCCGCGCCCTGGGAATGGATGCGGTTGACCTCCCAGACCATGCTCTTAGTGAAGGCGTCGAGGCTGGTCTGGTACTGGCCGAGATCCTCGTCCCGGAACTGGAACGTGCCGGCCAGCGAGCCGCCGACCAAGCGTCGGGGATTGTCCGTGCCGTCGGCGTACTGCTGGGGCGTGATGTTTTCCGCCGTGCCGGCCGTGGTGTACCAGTACAGAGCCTTTTTCGGGACCAGGGTGAAGGTGTCCCCCACGTTGAGGTTGCTGGCGGCCGGCGTGCTCGAATCATTGATGTTGGCGAACCAGATGTCGAGGTTGCCGACATGGACCTTGGAACTGGAGGCCTCGGCTTGGTACACCGCCGTTGAACCGTCATCCTTGGTGAGCCAGGTGTTGCCGCCGTCCAGGGACACCTGGAAGGCCGCGCCGCCGCCCACGGAACCGCCGGAAACCACCTTGAGGGTGTATTCGTTGCTGTCGGCGCCGTCGTAGTAGGCCTGGGCGTCGCTGCCGGCGGTGATGGAGGCCGGCGAGAGCTGGCGCACGGTCTTGCCTTGTTCAAACTTGAAGTCAAAGGCCACCACGCCGTCCACCACGGTCTGGCCGGCCGTGGTGTTGACCGTGATGTTGCCCTTGCCGTTGTCGATGACGTTGATGTCGATCAGGCTCGCCAACTCGCTCAGCTTGTTGTCGCGCTGGTCGTAGAGATTGTTGGGGTTGCTCTTGCCGTCGATCTGGGTCTGGTTGATCTGGTTGTTGAGGTTGGCGATGTCCGTAGCCAGTTGGTTGAGCTTGTCCACGCCCGAGGCGATGCTCTGGTTGGCCTGGTCCTCCAGCTGCTGCATGGAGTCGGCCTGGGAACGCAGGGTGCTCAGCATGGTGCCGGTGTCTTCCACCAGGGTCTGGCGGACGGCGGCGCTGTCCGGGTTGGTGGTCAGATCGCCCCAGTCGCCGAAAAAGGTGCTCAGCGACGAGTTCAGCCCCTTGGTGTTGGACTCGTTGACGAGATTCTGGGTGCTTTGCAGGCCGTTGTAGAGCGTCTGGTAGCGATCTCGGGCCGAAACCTTGGTCAGGTATTGGGCCTGGACGAACTTGTCGTGGGCGCGCACCACTTCCTGGGCCACCACGCCGGTGCCGATCTGGCCGGTGAACGTGTTGACGTACTGGCCGTCCTTGAGCACCACCGACTGACGGCTGTAGCCCTCGGTGTCAACATTGGAAATGTTGTTGCCGGTGACCTGCAAGGCCGCCTGGTTGGCGCGAAGGGCCCCTGCCCCCATGGAGAGCAAGGAAGTGATGCCGGACATCAGAGCCTCCCGCTGATCATGCCCGGAGGCGGCGTGGCCGTGGCCATGCGCCCCCTGGCCCCGTAGACGCCCTTTTTCGGGGTCATAAGCTTTTGCAGGTTGTCCAGGCTCGACTTGGTCACGTCATACAGGCCAAGGGCCATGGTGTAGTTGCGCGAGGCCTGCTTGGCCGCCCGCTGTTCGGTCTTGTCGATGGCTTCACAAAGCCCCCGAGCCGCCTCCCGGGTTTCGTCGTCCAAAAACCCGTCCAGGTCGGCCAGTCGCTTGGCCTTGGGGTCCAGGACGGCGTACAGGCCGTGGAGGCTGTGGCGCTCGCCCGTGATCTGGCGCAGCAGTTCCTGGATGGAAAATTCCACCGAAGCCACGGACGCGGGCTGACGCGTGGAAAGATGGGAAAATTCTTCCGCCAGAAGGCTTTCCAGAAGCGAAACGGCCCCAAGTTGCCGGCGCAGGTTCGACAGTATCCGACCCTTCATGGCGTTCCTCGTTCTTTACTTTCAATTTCAACCATTTAAAGCGGTCCTTGCAGGACTCCCGAAGCGGCCAGCAGGCCGTGGGGGTCTACTGTGTCGCCGCCCCGGCGCAGCTCGAAGTGCAAATGCGGCCCGGTGGAGCGCCCGGTGCTGCCTACCTCTGCAATTTTTCCGCCAGCCCGGATGCTGTCTCCCGGCCGCACCGAATACCCGCGCAAATGGCCGTACACGCTCTTCCAGCCGCCGGGATGCTCCACTTCCACCACGTTGCCGTAGCCGCCCTTGGTCCCGGCATAGGTGACCACGCCGTCCCAACAGGCGTTGACCGGATCGCCCTCGGCCGCGGCGATGTCCATGCCGGCGTGCCAGGCCTTGCCGCCCTTGAAGGGATCGGAGCGCCAGCCGTAATCGGACGTGATGTCGCCCCGGGTCGGCGCGGCCATGGGCGTGGCCGCCTGGGCCTCGGCCAAGCCGTCATCGTTTTGACGGCTGCCCTCGGCCGGAGCGTGGGCGGGGCTGAGCGCCGGCATGGCCGCCTGGCCATGGGCCGCCGCCCCGGGTCGGGCCAGGGCCGCCGCCACGGCCGGCGAAAGCTGTTGCGCCGGGACCGGCCGGCCGCCGCGCGGCAGGGTCGCGTTCGTGACGGTCAGATTGGACGAGGCCACGCCCAGGCCATGGGTTCCGGTCGGCCGGTTGGCCGGCAGCACGTCGCCGACGCCCGCCTTCTCGCCGCCGCCAAGCACCTTGCCCTTGAGCTGGCGGTACATCATGTCGGCAAGGCCAATGCCGCCGGATTCGGCCATCTTGTCGCACATGGATTTGTCGAACATGGAATAATACTGGTCTTCATACTTGCCGTGCAGCAGCCCGTCCTTGGGGACCGTGGCCCGCATCTGGGCAAAAAGCTTGGATATGAACACCGACTCGAAGCCCCGGCAGGCCTCGCGCAGCTTGGCTTCCTTGTCCTTGCCGCCGGAAAGCCTCTGGCGCAGGGCGTCGATCTCCAGCTTCTGCGCGACGTCGCTTTGCAAAGAGGCGGTGGCGGCCACATCGGCCATGCCCTCGGGAACGCTCATGGCAGTCATCCTCACTGGTCCGGCGTCGGTTTTTTGGCCAATCAGCCCCGACGCCCCTGGTAAGGCAAATTGCGGGCCAGTTTGTTGCGGAGAGAGAGGGAAGAGCCTCCGGCGGCTGGGGGCCTGAGGCCCCCAGCCCCCCCATCTGGAGAACGTTTAAGAGGGGAGGCACGGCCTAGCTGCTGGCGCGCCCCTCCCCTGTCTCGCCGGTCGCGAAAAAAACGCCCCGGCGGTCCTTGACGGACGCCGGGGCGGCGAGGTCTTCCATGGCGGACGGCGCGGGGAGCGCCGGTCCGGAGGTGGCGCGGCTAGTTGACTTCGAGGTCGGCCGACAGCGCGCCCGAGGCTTCCAGGGTGCGCAGGACGCTGATGAGATCGCGCGGCGTGGCCCCCAGGGCGTTTAAGCCCTCGACCAGCTCCTGCAAGGTCGCGCCCTCGATCATGCGCAGTTTCCTGTTCTCCTCGTTGACCGCGATGTTGGTCTCGGGCGTGACCACGGTGCGGCCGTTGGAGAACGGCAACGGCTGGGACACGTCGGCCGATTCCTGGACCTGGATCTGCAGGTTGCCGTGGGTGACGGCCACGGGCGAAATCTGGACGTTTTGGCCCAGCACCACCGTGCCGGTCTTTTCATCCACCACCACCCTGGCCCGGTGGTCCGGGGTGACGTCGAGATTTTCGATGGAGGCCATGAGCATGGCCAGGTTGCCCTGGTTCTCGGGCGGCACGGCCAGTCGAATGGTGCCGGCGTCAATGGCCGTGGCCATGGCCTGGCCCAGGGATTCGTTGACGCGCTTAGCCAGCCGGGTGGCCGTGGAAAAATCCGGGGTGCGCAGCGACAGCGTCAGATCGGGCTGATCGTTGAAGGCAAAGGGCACGCTGCGTTCGATGTTGCCGCCGCCGGGCACCATGCCCACGGTGGTGATGTTTTTGGACACCGACGCCCCGGCCCCCTGGGCCGACACGCCGCCGACCAGCACCGAACCCTGAGCGATGGCGTAGATGTTGCCGTCAATGCCCTTAAGCGGCGTCACCAGCAGCACGCCGCCTAAAAGACTCGTGGAGTCGCCAATCGACGACACCGTGACGTCGAGCCGGCTGCCGGCCTTGGACGACACCGGCATTTGGGCCGTGACCATGACTGCAGCCACGTTTTTCGGCTTGAGCGTAGCCTTGTCCACTCGCACGCCCATCTTGTCGAGCATGTTGTAGATGGACTGGACCGTGAAATCCGAGCCGCGCTGATCGCCGGTGCCGGAAAGCCCGACCACCAGGCCATAGCCCACGAGCTGGTTCTTGCGCATGCCCGACACCGTGGCCAGATCCTTGATGCGGGCGCTGTGGGCCGTGTGGACCACGCCGAGCACCAGGGCGGCCAGGATGAGCACGGCCAGCATGGCCGGCAGGCTGTCCGGCAGCGCCGCCGCCATGGCGACCAGGGACGGACGCCGCTTTTTCGCCCTCCGGGCGTTTGCATTGGGTTGCATGTCCATACGCTCCCCTTGGTGTTCCTTAAAACGGCCAGACATTGTCGAGGATGCGGGTGAGCCAGCCGCTCTTCTGGCGGTCGGCCAGGTCGCCTTCGCCGTAGTATTCGATCTGGCAGTCAGCCAGCATGGTCGACAGCACCGTGTTGTTGGGGCCGACGTCGATGGGCCGCACCAACCCCTTGATGACGATGATCTGGTTTTCGTCGTTGACCCGTGTCTGGCGCGCTCCCTCGATCTGCATCACCCCGCCGGGCAGGATGTTGACGATGCGCGCGCCGATGGAGGCGGTGACGGCCGATTCGCGCTTGGTCTCGCCCTTGCTCTGGAACTTCTGCGAGGTGTTGGTCTGGACGATGGGGTCGCTGCCGATAAGGCCGTTCATGCCGAAGTTGGGGCCGCCGAGCTGGCCGGACAGGTTGCCGGCCACGTTTTTGTTGCTGAAATAGTTCTGTACGCCAAGCTGGTTGCTGGCCGTGCGGTCGTTTTTCGTCTCGGCCTTGAGGTCGGACTTGGAGGTGTCGACGATGTTGATGGTCAGGATGTCGCCGATGCGCCGAGCCCGGGTGTCGTCGAAAAGGAAGGTGGGCTGGCTTTGGCTGTAGATGGAGCCGGGGTTGTCGGCCGGCGGCGGGGCCTTGGCCACGGGCGGCGTCATCTGGGGAGCCGGGGCGGCCTGCTTGGTGGCCGGCGCGCAGCCGACCATGGCGGCGGCGATAAGGGCCAGGGGGATAAGCGGTGTGCGTCTCATGGCGCGTCTTCCTTTGCGTTTCGCGGTCCGTGCGAAGGGCCCGTATAAGCTTCCTACTGCACCACCACCGTCGTCTTGTCCTTGACGACGCCGGTGATTTCCTTGGCGAACTTGTTGTTTTTGACCGTGATCTTGCCGCCGGGCGCACCGTCGGTCATGGCCTCGGCCAGCATGGTCAGGCGCACGGCCCGGCCCTGGTAAATGAGCTTGACCTGATCGCCCCGGACGATAAGCGGCATGGGCTCCATGTCGTCGGCCATGATGACTTGGCCCGAGCCCACGCCCTTTCTGGCCCGCCACTGCCCGTCGCCCGGCTCGAACACCCGGCCCTTGATTCCGGCCAGGTTGCGGCGTTCGTAGACGTAGGCGATCTGTTCCATGGCGGCTCCGTCCTTGGGCAGAATGTTCTTGATGGCCACCGGCGCCCGGATGAAATGTTCGACCACGGCCTCTGCCGGGGCTTGTTGCAAGATCCTTGCCCCGGCTCCGGTCACCACATAGCGGAAGGTCGTGCGGCCGGGCTGGACTTCGGCGACCTCGACGCCGACGCTGGCGGTCTCGTCCACGAACAGATGGTCCGGGGCGGTCACCGACAAGAGCTTGGCTTCGGGACCCAGAGCCGTCACCTTGGGCGTCAAGGTTTCGACGGCCATGGCCCGCAGTTCCTGACCGGAGACCACCCTGCCCCCGCGCCGCAGGGTCAGCTGGCTTGGCAGGGCGTATTCCACCGGCGCGTCGCGCAGGTAATAGCGCAGCCCTTCCATGACCTTGGCCGAAGGGATGACGGACACGCGGCCCACGGCCTCCGGGGCGTACCACAGGGGCGTGGCCCCGAGCGCGGCCCAGGCGTCGGCCGGGAATTCGCCGGAAGGTTCGGCGATTTCGGACAACAGCACCCGCTCGCCGGCGGCCGTGGCCGCCTCGCGCACGGTGATCCGCCACAGTCCGGCCCCGGCCGGCAAGG
>JAEZEM010000374.1 GCA_023417745.1 Pseudomonadota bacterium | reverse complement strand
TTTTTTAGAGGGTGAAACGACAAATGCGGAACCGGCAAGGGATAAGCCAGTTCGCTTGATCGCGCAAGGGCTTTGCGCCCATGGCCCGTCGCCGGCCGCCGCGCGGGGCGACCAAGCCTTGCCCATGCGCCGGAGGTCACGGAATTGTTGCATGTTGGCGGCAGCCCGCCGGGACCGGCCGCCCTTCCTTGACTTCCGCCCTGCCTTGATTAAAAAAGCCTGTTTCTCCGGCGTCGCGCCGAAGCCGGAATCAAGCGCAAGGACCTGTCATGACCACTGATTATAAAAAGACTCTGCGGCTTCCCCAGACCTCCTTTCCCATGAAGGCCAACCTCAGGGAGAAGGAGCCGGAAACCCTGAAATACTGGGCCGAACAGGGCGTTTACCAGGCCATGCTGGCGGCCCGGGAAAACGCTCCCCGCTACATTCTCCACGACGGCCCGCCCTACGCCAACGGCCACCTGCACATGGGCCACGCTCTCAACAAGATTTTAAAGGACATCATCGTCAAGTCGCGCCATATGGCCGGGTTCCAGGCCCCCTACGTGCCCGGCTGGGACTGCCACGGCCTGCCCATCGAGCACAAGGTGTCCCAGGAGCTCAAGGCCAAGGGCAAGGAAAACCTGCCCGCCGTCACCGTGCGCCGCCTGTGCCGGGACTACGCCACCAAGTTCGTGGACATCCAGCGCAAGGAATTCAAGCGCCTGGGCGTTTTCGGCGACTGGGACGATCCCTATCTCACCATGCGTCCCTCCTACGAGTCGGCAACGGCCCTGGCCTTGTGCGATTTCGTGGAAAACGGCTCGGTCTACCGGGGCAAGAAGCCCATCCATTGGTGCCTGTCCTGCCAGACCGCCCTGGCCGAGGCCGAGGTGGAATACGCCGACGAGGTCTCGCCCTCGGTCTATGTCCGTTTTCCCCTGACCGACCCCAAGCTCAAAGACGTCTTCCCCATGGCCGATCCGGCCAAGGCCTACGCCGTCATCTGGACCACCACGCCCTGGACCCTGCCGGACAACATGGCCGTGGCTCTGCATCCCGAATTTACCTACGCTCTTGTCGCCGCCGACGGCAGCCAGTACGTCCTGGCCCTGGAACTCCTCGACGCCGTGCGCGAGCTGTTCGGCTGGACCGAGGCCACCGTCCTGGCCGAAGCCCCGGGCGCGGCCCTGGAAGGCCTGGCCGCCCGCCATCCCTTTTACGACCGCCCGTCCCCCATCGTCACCGCCGACTACGTGACCCTGGACGCCGGCACGGGCCTGGTCCACACCGCTCCCGGCCACGGCCGCGAGGACTATGACACGGGCCTGCGCAACGGCCTGGACATCCTCTCGCCCTTAGACGACGCCGGCCGATTCCTGGACGTGGTCCCCTATTTCGCCGGGCTGACCGTCTGGGAAGCCAATCCCAAGGTCATCGAGAAGCTGACCGAGGTCGGCCATCTGCTGGCGTCAAAAAAGCTCAAGCACTCCTATCCCCACTGCTGGCGCTGCAAGGAGCCGGTCATCTTCCGGGCCACCACCCAGTGGTTCATCGCCATGGAAGCCGGCGAACTGCGCCAAAAGGCCTTGTCCGCCATCGAAAACGACGTGGAATGGATTCCGGCCTGGGGCAAGGAACGCATCCACAATATGATCGCCTTGCGCCCCGACTGGTGCATCTCGCGCCAGCGCACCTGGGGCGTGCCCATCCTGGCCCTTATCTGCGAATCCTGCGACACGGCCTACAACGACGCCGATTGGATGCGCTCGGTGGCCACGAAGTTCGCCGACCACGAGCGCGGCTGCGATTACTGGTTCGAGGCCGGACTCGACGACATCGTGCCGGCCGGGCTGACCTGTCCCCAGTGCGGCGGGACCCACTGGCGCAAGGAAACCGACATCCTCGACGTCTGGTTCGACTCGGGCACAAGCTTTGCCGCTGTCCTCGAAAAGCGCCCCGAACTTGGCTTCCCGGCCAACATGTATCTTGAAGGCTCGGACCAGCATCGCGGCTGGTTCCACAGCTCGCTTCTGGCCTCCATGGGCACGCGCGGCGTCGCGCCCTACAAGCAGGTGCTCACCCACGGCTACGTCGTCGACGGCGACGGCCGCAAGATGTCCAAGTCGCTGGGCAACGGCATGGAGCCCCAGGAGATCATCGACAAACACGGGGCCGAGATCCTGCGCCTGTGGACATCGGCCGTGGACTACCGCGACGATATCCGCATCTCCGAGGAGATCCTGGCCCGGCTCGTCGAGGCCTACCGCCGCATCCGCAACACCTGCCGGTTCATCCTCGGCAACCTGTCCGACTTCGACCCGGCCGCCCACGACGTGGCCCCGGCCGACATGCTGCCCCTGGACCGTTACGCCCTGGACGCCGTGGCTGCCGGCCATCAGCGCATGGCCGAGGCCTACGAGGGCTACGAGTTCCACAAGGTGTTCCACACCTTGCACAACCTGTGCGTCACCGACCTGTCAGCCTTCTACCTCGACATCTTAAAGGACCGCCTCTACGTCTCGGCCGGCAGCTCCCTTGAACGCCGCTCGGCCCAAGCCGCCCTGTGGCGCATCCTGCGCGTGCTGCTCCTGGACATGGCCCCGATCCTGTCGTTTACTGCCGAGGAAGTCTTCCGGCACACCCAGTCCAGCCAGCGCGGGCCGGGCGCGTCCGTCTTTGCCATGGAGCCCCTGGACGTCGCGGGCTGGCGGCTGGACGAAGCCCTGCGTGAGCGCCTCGACCTGGTGGCCGCCCTGCGGGCCGAAGTGACCCGGGCCATCGAACCCCGGCGCAAGGCCGGCGAGGTGGGCCAGTCCCTGGAGACGGCCGTGGCGCTGTATCTGCCCGAGGACGTGCTGGCCTCGGTTTCGGGGCTGGGCATGGATCTGCGTGAGGTGTTCATCGTCTCCCAGGTGACGCTGGCTCCGGCCGCGCAGGCCCCAGAGGGCGCCGTCGCTTGCGAAGCCGTTGCCGGCGCGTTTGTGGGCGTGGCCCGGGCCAAGGGCCAAAAATGCGCCCGCTGCTGGATCTACAGCGAGGAAATGGCCGGCCCGGAGCATCCGGACCTGTGTCCGCGTTGCGCTGCCGTGCTGGCGGCCGAGGGAATCTAGCTCATGCGTAAAAGCTACCGGATCGCTCTGCCCATCGCCGTGCTGGTGGTCATCCTGGACCAGCTCACCAAGCTGTGGATTCAGGACCACATGGTGCTCTACACCACCCGCACGGTCGTCCCGGGCTTTTTCAACATCGTCCATGTGCTCAATCGTGGGGCGGCGTTTGGATTCCTCAACCGCTCCGACATCCAGTGGCAGACCTATTTCTTTTTTGCCGCCACCGCCCTGGCCGTGCTCATCATTTTCCATCTGCTGCGCATGGCCCGCGACGACGACAAGCTGCTCATCACCGGGCTTGGCCTTATCCTCGGCGGGGCCGCGGGCAACCTCATCGACCGCATCAAGAC
>JAEZEM010000272.1 GCA_023417745.1 Pseudomonadota bacterium | reverse complement strand
TTGGCCACGGGCGGCGTCATCTGGGGAGCCGGGGCGGCCTGCTTGGTGGCCGGCGCGCAGCCGGCAATGGCGGCGGCGATCAGGGCCAGGGGGATAAGCGGTGTGCGTCTCATGGCGCGTGTTCCTTTGCGTTTCGCGGTCCGTGCGAAGGGCCCGTAGAAGCTTCCTACTGCACCACCACCGTGGTCTTGTCCTTGACGAGACCGGTGATTTCCTTGGCGTACTTGCTGTTTTTGACGGTGATCTTGCCGCCGGGCGCGCCGTCGGTCATGGCCTCGGCCAGCATGGTCAGGCGCACGGCCCGGCCCTGGTAGATCAGCTTCACCTGGTCGCCCCGGACAATGAGCGGCATGGGCTCCATGTCGTCGGCCATGATGACTTGGCCCGTGCCTACGCCTTTGCGTGCCCGCCACTTCCCGTCGCCCGGCTCGAACACCCGGCCCTTGATCCCGGCCAGGCTGCGGCGTTCGTAGACGAAGGCGATCTGTTCCATGGCGGCGCCGTCCTTGGGCAGAATGTTCTTGATGGCCACCGGGACCCGGCCGAAATGTTCGACCACGGCCTCTGCCGGGGACTGCTGCAAGATCCTTGCCCCGGGTCCGGTCACCACGTAGCGAAAGTTCGTGCGCCCCGGCAGGAGCTCGGCGACCTCGACGCCGACGCTGGCGGTCTCGTCCACGAACAGATGGTCCGGGGCGGTCACCGACAAGAGCTTGGCCTCGGGACCCAGGGCAGCGACCTTGGGCGTCAAGGTTTCGACAGCCATGGCCCGCAGTTCCTGGCCGGAAACCACCTTGCCCCCGCGCCGCAGGGTCAGCTGGCTCGGCAGGGCGTATTCCACCGGCGCGTCGCGCAGGTAATAGCGCAGCCCTTCCATGATCTTGGCCGAAGCAATGACGGATACGCGGCCCACGGCCTCGGGGGCGTACCATAAGGGCGTGGCCCCGAGCACGGCCCAGGCGTCGGCCGGGAATTCGCCGGAAGGCTCGGCGATTTCGGACAACAGCACTCGCTCGCCGGCGGCCGTGGCCGCCTCGCGCACGGTGATCCGCCACAGTCCGGCCCCGGCCGGCAGGGCGGCCAGGAGCCAGGCGGCGGCCAGGGCGGCGACGGTGAGAATGGTGATGGCGCGGCGTTTCATGGCGACCTCCTTGGCTGTCGGGCCCTCCCCGCGCCGCCGCCCGCCAGGGCGGGCGGCGGCGTCGGGACGAGCCCCAAAAACACGGAACCGGGCGACGGACGCCCGCTTAACGTTTGATGTTGACGGCGGTCTGCAACATGCCGTCGGCCGTGGTGATGGACTTGGAGTTGGCCTCGTAGGCGCGCTGGCCGACGATAAGCCCGACCATTTCGTCCACAAGCTCCACGTTGGACATTTCCAGGAATCCCTGGGCCAGGGTGCCGGCGTTCTGGTTGCCGGGGATCACTTCGTTGGCCGCGCCCGAGGCCTGGCTGGTGGAATAGAGGTTGCGGCCCTCGGCGGTCAGGCCGGCATTGTTGATAAACGTGTAGAGCGGGATGTCGGTTGCGGCCAGCTCGGCGCTGTTGGCGTCGAGGCAGGACAGGTGGCCGTTTTCCGTGATGGTGATGGTCTTGGTCTCCGTGGGCACGGAAAAGGTCGGCTGGAGCGGGTAGCCGTTGGCCGTGACGATGGTGCCGTCCTGGTTGAGCTTGAAGGAACCGGCCCGGGTGTAGAGCTCGCGGCCGTTGACGTCGACCTTGAAAAAGCCCTCGCCCTGGATGGCGATGTCGAGCTGGTTGCCGGTGTTTTGCATGTCGCCTTGGGTGAAGAACTTGTGCACCGTCGTCGGTTTGACGCCCAGGCCGACCTGAAGGCCGGTGGGCAGGCGGTTGCCGCCCACGGTCTCGGTGCCGGCCACCTGCAAGGTCTGGTACATGAGGTCCTCGAACTCGGCCCGGCTTTTCTTGAAGCCCACGGTGTTCACGTTGGCCAGGTTGTTGGACATGGTGTCGATTTGCATCTGCATGGCCACCATGCCGGTGGAGGCCGTCCACAATGATCGCATCATAACAGTATCCCTCCGGGATGTTTGGCCTTATGACTTGTCGGTACCGACGCGAATGGCCTTGGTGTCAAGTTCGTTGGCGCTGCTCATGACCTTCTGATAGGCTTCGAAGGTGCGCTGGGTCTCGATCATGGAGACCATCTCATCCACCACCTCGACATTGGGTTTTTCGAGAAAACCCTGGGCCACTTCGGTGGTTCCGGCCCGCAGGACCCCTTCCTGGATGGTGGCCCCGGTCTGGGGCATGTACAGGTTGGCTCCGTACTTCATGAGGGCCTCGGAATTTTGCACGGTGACCACGTCCACCTGGCCGACCTGGGCCCCGTCGACATAGACCGCGCCGTCGCCGGACACGGAAATGCGGCCTTCGGGCAGCTGGATGGGACCGCCGCCGCCAAGGACGGGCATGTCCTGGTCGTTGACGAGCATCCCTTCGGCCGAGCGGTGAAACGCCCCGTTTCGGGTGTAGTAGGAATTGCCCTGGCCGGCCGAGACCTTGAAAAAGCCCGGTCCCTGGATGGCCAGATCCAGCGGATTGCCGGTGGCCGTCAGCGCCCCCTGGGCGAAGTCGATCTGCTGCATGGCCAGGCGGGGCTTGGCGATGAGGTCGGCCCGGGGCAAAAGCTGCTTCTGGCGGATGTCTCCCCGGGGGTCCATATGGTAGTCGTGGGCGTAGCGGAAAAAGGTGTCCTCAAAGGAGACCCGGTCGCGCTTGTAGCCCGTGGTGTTGACGTTCGCCAAATTATTGGCGGAGATATTGAGACGCGTTTCCGTTGAGAGTGCGCCGAAAACCGCGCTGTACATACTCATTTCCATGGAAGCGGTCCTCCTCGGCGCAGGTCATTGCAACATGCGGGCCAGCCTTTGGCCGCCCACCGGCCGGCCGGGCCGGGCGAGGCGTCGTCTTTTTTCGCGGGCCGGCTTCATGTTGCTTGACAAACCTCGGCGAAGTGGTATTTCCTCCCATTCGAGCGGGCGTAGCTCAGCTGGTAGAGTACAAGCTTCCCAAGCTTGGTGTCGCGAGTTCGATCCTCGTCGCCCGCTCCAAACCTGAGTCTCCCAACCGAATGGTTGACGTGACGAGGTGGGCCTGACGATCGGTCCACTTTTTTTTTGCTGACAAGGAAATCATGCTTCAGAAAAATGCCGTGGCCGATGCCGTCCGGGATCTTATCGCCCCTTACGTCGCCACCCTGGGCCTTGCGGTCTGGGGGATGGAGCTGGCTTCGGCCGGCCATCGCCAGCTCGTGCGCCTCTATCTCGACCTGGCCGCCGACACGCCGCGCACGCCCGAACGCCTGGGCGTGACCATCGCCGAATGCGCCAGAGTCAGCCGCCATCTCGGCGCGCTCCTTGAGGTCGATGAAATTTTCCACAACCCCTATGTGCTGGAAGTCTCCTCGCCGGGGTTGTCGCGCCGGTTTTTCGAGGCCGGCCAATTGTCTGCCTACGTCGGCCGGGAGATCGAGACCAAGCTGGCCGTGCCCCGCGACGGACGCAAGCGCTTCAGGGGCGTCCTGGCCGGCGTTTCGGACCAGACCGTGTCCATGACCGTGGACCCCGGGGCCAAAGAATTTTCCATTTCGTTTGATTTTGCCGAGGCGGACAAAATCCGCCTCATCCACGCTTTTGACGCCACACCCGAAGGAGAGGCCGACGGCGACGGCGGGCCGTACGGCAACTCGGAGGCAACCTCATGACCGAACT
>JAEZEM010000223.1 GCA_023417745.1 Pseudomonadota bacterium | reverse complement strand
TGTGCCGTTCCATCGACCTCGCCCTGGAGGAAGACGGGCCGGACTTGACCGCCATGGCCGTTTTCGCCCCCGAAGACCGGCTGACCGCCGCCATCGTGGCCAAGGAAGAGGCCGTCATGGCCGGGTTGCCCATCGCCGCCCTGGTCCTTGAGCGCATGGGCCAGGCCGAGGCTTGCTCGGTCACGCTTCTCGCCGCCGACGGTCAGCGCGTGGCCAACCGCACCGTGGTGGCCGAAATCGTGGGACCGGCTGTGACGCTGCTCAAGGCCGAGCGCGTCATCCTCAACTATATCTGCCACCTCTCGGGCATCGCCACCATGGTCGCCAAGGCCGTGGCCGCCCTGGCCGGCACGAAGACCCGCCTGCTCGACACCAGAAAAACGTTGCCCGGCCTGCGCTATCCCGAAAAATACGCCGTGGTCTGCGGCGGCGGCGTCAATCACCGTCTGGACTTGGCCGAGATGCTCATGTTCAAGGACAACCACATCGACCGGGCCGGCGGCATACCGCAAGCCATGGCCGCCTTGCGCAAAGCCTACCAAGGCCATATGGAATCCATGCCGCCGGTGGAGATCGAATGCCGGACCCTGGTCGAAGTGGCCCAGGCCATAGCCGAAGCCCCCAAGCGCATCATGCTCGACAACATGGACGAGCCGACCATGCGTGAGGCCCTGGCCATGGTTCCGGTCGGCATCGAAACGGAAGTCAGCGGTGGCGTGGACCTGGACGCCCTGGCCGGCATTGGCGCGCTCGGCCCGGATTTCGTGTCCGTGGGCCGCATCACCCATTCCGCCAAAAGCGCCGACTTAAGCATGCTGCTCAAGGAGACGACCGCATGATGACCGCCGAAACCGCCCAAAAAATCGATGCGATCCGCCGGGAGCGCGGCAGCGACCTGGCCATCCTCGCCCACCACTACCAGACCGACGACGTGGTGGCCCACGCCGACATCCTCGGCGATTCCCTGGAACTTTCGCGCAAGATTGCTTCGCTTTCGGCCAAGGACATCGTGTTTTGCGGCGTCTTTTTCATGGCCGAGACAGCGGCCATGCTGGCCGCGCCCGGCCAGCGCATCCATATCCCGGCCCCGGACGCGGCCTGCGTCATGTCCGAGATGGCCCCCGCCGCCCTGGTCGAGGCCGTGCTGACGCGCCTGCGCCAGGCCGGGCGCGACGTCTTGCCGCTGACCTACGTCAACTCCTCGGCGGCGGTCAAAGCCGTAGTCGGGGCCTGCGGCGGGGCGGTGTGCACCTCGGCCAACGCGCCCAAAATGCTCAAGTGGGCCTTGGACCACGGGCGCGGCGTGCTCTTTTTGCCGGACAAGATGCTCGGGCAAAACACCTGCAACGCCCTGGGCGTGCCGGAAAGCGCCCGCCATATCCTGGACGTGCGCGGCGGCGGATCGCAGATCGACCTCGCGGCGGCGACCAAGGCCGAGGTGCTTTTGTGGCCCGGCCAGTGCGTCATCCACGCCCGGTTCAAGGCCCGGGACATCGCTGCCATCCGCGTGCAGACCCCGCAAGCCCGCATCGTGGTCCATCCCGAGTGTTCGCCCGAGACCGTGTCCGCCGCCGACGCGGCCGGCTCGACCTCGTTTATCATCAAGTACGTGGCCGAGGCCCCGGCAGGCTCGGAAATCGTCATCGGCACGGAGATCAATCTGGTCAAGCGGTTGGCCAAGCAGTACCTGGGCCAAAAAACCATCCGGCCCCTGGCGCTGAGCGCCTGTTCCAACATGGGCAAGGGCACCGAGGCCAAGCTGCTGGCGACGCTGGAAAATCTCGACGCGGCCGAACCGGTGCGCGTGGACGAGGCCGTGCGCGCCCCGGCCGCCCTGGCCGTCACGCGCATGCTCGAAGCCTCGGCCTGAGCCGAATGGCCAGTGTCGGCATACACGTTCGTCGCCGTATGAAAATATCGTATTCAAACAGGGTATTATTGCAAATCATTTGACCGTTTTCGAGGACGCCGATCTCGCCGCGAGCGCGCCCTAGGAGGAAGCTGCCCCATGGTCTACCGCATGCACGCCAACGCGCTGGTCATCGGCTCGGGCCTGGCCGGGCTCACCGCCGCCCTGACCATGGCCGAGGCCGGCCTGGAAGTGATCCTGCTCACCTCCGGCGAGGACCTCGACGACGGCAACAGCGCCCTGGCCCAGGGCGGCATCGTGTACCGCGGCCCGGACGACTCGCCCCAGCTCCTGGAGCGCGATATGCTCACCTGCGGCTGGCGGCACAATTCCGTGCGCGCGGTCAAGTACCTGGCCCGGCGCGGGCCGCAAGTCGTGCAGGAACTGCTTATCGACAAGCTGCAATTGCCCTTTGACCACAAGGGCGAGGGCAGCGACTACCATCTGGGCAAGGAAGGCGGCCACAGCATCGCCCGCATCCTCCACATGGCCGACCGCACCGGTCGGGCCATTATGGAAGGCCTGATGGCGGCGGTCAAAGCCAAGCCCAACATCAAGATCCTCACCCGCCGCACGGCCGTGGACCTGCTCACCTCCAACCACCACGCCACGCTCCTGGAATTCAAGTACCAGCTCCTCAACCAATGCCTGGGGGCCTACGTCTTAAACGAAGTCTCGGGGCAGGTGGAAACCATTCTGGCCGATTTCACCGTGTTGGCCACGGGCGGTTGCGGCAGGCTTTTCCTGCACACCTCCAACACCCGTTCCTCCATCGGCTCGGCCCTGGCCATGGCTTCGCGCGCCTTTGCCAAGGTCATGAACGTGGAATACGTGCAGTTCCATCCGACAACGCTCTTTCACCGGGCCGAGCGCCGCCTGCTCATCACCGAGGCGCTTCGCGGCGAAGGGGCCAGGCTCGTCAACGCAGCCGGCGAACCCTTCATGCAGCGCTACGATCCCCGGGCCGATCTGGCCCCGCGCGACATCGTCACCCGGGCCATCCTGGCCGAGATGCTCAAGACCGACCAGGACTGCGTCTACCTCGACGTGGCCAGCTACGTGAAAAATCTGGAAGAGCACTTCCCCACCGTTTACAAAGGCTGCCTGCAGCTTGGCATCGACGTTGCGAAGCAGCCCATTCCGGTGGTGCCGGCGGCGCATTACTTCTGCGGCGGGGTGCTCACCGACAGCGCCGGCCGCACCACCCTGGAGCGGCTCTACGCCGCCGGCGAATGCGCCTGCACCGGCATCCACGGAGCCAACCGTCTGGCCAGCACCTCGCTTTTGGAATGCCTGCTGTGGGGCCACAGCGCCGGCCAGGACGTGGCCAAGCGGGCCGGCTCCAAGGTCGCCCTTGGCCGGCGGCTGCTGGACAGCATCCCGGACTGGGTCAGCCCCGGCTCCAACCGCAACGAGGACCCGGCGCTCATTGCCCAGGATTGGGCCACCATCCGCAACACCATGTGGAACTACGTCGGCATCAACCGGTCGAGTTCCCGGCTCAAGCGAGCCTTTGAGGATCTGCGCGAGCTCAACAAGCACATTCACGACTTCTACCGCGAAACGCCCATCAGCAAGGCCATCGTGGACCTGTTCCACGGCTGCCAGGCGGCCTACACCATCACCATTGCGGCCATGCAGAACCGCCGGTCGCTCGGCTGCCATTACCGCATCGACTAGGCTTTCGGACACGTTTCACAACGCAAAAGGGCCGCTTGCGCGGCCCTTTTGCGTTTCTCTGTATCGATTCATGCTCAGCCACAAATCAAATACACATGTCGAAAACCCCTTAAACTTTTTCCAATGTAGGG